>NZ_AP014608.1:360000-631621 GCF_003573915.1 Blattabacterium cuenoti STAT
CCGTCAATTCCTTTGAGTTTCAGCCTTGCGACCGTACTCCCCAGGTGGATCACTTATCACTTTCGCTTAGTCACTGAAAAATTAATCCAACAACTAGTGATCATCGTTTACGGCGTGGACTACCAGGGTATCTAATCCTGTTTGCTCCCCACGCTTTCGTGCCTCAGCGTCAGTATAGACTTAGTAACCTGCTTTCGCGATCGGTGTTCTGTGTAATATCTATGCATTTCACCGCTACACTACACATTCCAGCTACTCCAATCTCACTCAAGTCTACCAGTATCAATAGCCATTTTAACAGTTAAGCTGCAATATTTCACTACTGACTTAATAAACCGCCTACGCACCCTTTAAACCCAATAAATCCGGATAACGCTTGTGTCCTCCGTATTACCGCGGCTGCTGGCACGGAGTTTGCCGACACTTATTCGTATAGTACATTCATAATTCTTATCACGTAAGAATTTTTATTCCTAAACAAAAGCAGTTTACAACCCGTAAGGCATTCTTCCTGCACGCGGCGTGGCTGGTTCAGAGTTTCCTCCATTGACCAATATTCCTCACTGCTGCCTCCCGTAGGAGTCTGGTCCGTGTCTCAGTACCAGTGTGGGGGATCACCCTCTCAGGCCCCCTACTGATCATTGTCTTGGTAAGCTTTTACCTTACCAACTAACTAATCAGACGCACGCCCATCTTTTGCCGCATTTCTGCTTTAATAATAAAATCATGCGACCTTATTATACCATAGAATATTAATCTAAGTTTCCTCAGGCTATTTTCTAGCAAAAGGTAGGTTACGTACGTGTTACGCACCCGTACGCCGGTCGCCATCAAAATCTATTGTTACATAAATTTTATGTTGCCCCTCGACTTGCATGTGTTAAGCCCGCCGCTAGCGTTCATCCTGAGCCAGGATCAAACTCTCCGTTGTAAAAAAAATTAATATCAAATACGTAAAACCTTATTAAAAAATCTAAGCATCAGGTCTAGAAGCTTCTTTATGCTATATTTTATTAAAACAAAGAACTATATAAAAACATTATACTTTAAATAAATTAAAAATGCAAGTGTACATTTTTTTTATCAAAAAAGTTTTAAATAAAAACAAATGTATATATATTTTTCCGTTAGAAAAAAAATAATTATATATATGAAAATAAAATGTATAAATTTTTCTAATTCATTGATATGAAAACTTCAGATTTTGATTTTAAATATCCTATAAATCTTCTTGCTAAATTTCCTACTCAAGAAAGAGATGAGTCCAAATTAATGATTATTCATAGAAAAAATAAAAAAATAGAACATAAATTTTTTAAAAATTTACATGAATATTTTGAGGAAGGAGATACTTTAATTCTTAATAATACTAAGGTTTTTCCTGCAAGATTATTTGGAAATAAGGAAAAAACAGAAGCCAAAATAGAGGTTTTTTTACTTAGAGAATTAGATCCAAAAGATAGAACATGGGATGTATTAGTTGATCCCGCAAGAAAAGTAAGAGTAGGAAACAAATTAAATTTTGGAAATGAATTGACAGGAGAAGTTATAGATAATACTACTTCTAGAGGAAGAATCTTACAACTTAATTTTAATGGATCACATAAAAAACTTATAAAGAAAATAAAGGAATTAGGAAAAACTCCTTTACCCAAATATATTAATAGAAAACCAGAAAAAAACGATAAAATACGTTATCAAACTATATATGCAAAAGAAGAAGGATCCGTAGCAGCACCTACAGCTGGATTACATTTTTCAAAACATTTATTAAAAAAATTAGAAATAAAAGGAATTAATTTAGTAGAAGTTACTTTACATTTAGGCTTAGGAAGTTTTTTACCTGTGGATGTTGAAGATATATCAAAACATAAAATGGACTCTGAAAAATGTTTTATAAATGAAAATACATGTAAAATAGTAAATTTTGCTATACAAAGAAAAAAAAAAATTTGTGCTGTAGGAACTTCTTCTATGAGAGCAATTGAAAGTTCTGTTTCTTCCAAAAAAAAATTAAATCCATTTTATGGATGGACCAATAAATTTATTTTTCCTCCATATAATTTCAATATAGCCAATTCTATGATTACAAATTTTCACATGCCAAAATCTACATTACTTATGATGACAGCCGCTTTTGCGAATTTTGATTTAATAAAAAAAGCCTACCAAATAGCAATAGAAAAAAAATATAGATTTTATTCTTATGGAGATGCTATGTTAATATTATAAGATATCATCAATGATAAAAAGATAAACAATAGATGTTATGAATATTGTTTTAGAAAAAATAAAAAATACTATAAAAAAAGAAATAGAAGAATTTGAAAAACAATTTCAAAATATAATTCAAGATAATGATATCCCTATTATAGATAAAATAACTCATTATATTATTCACAGAAAGGGAAAATTAATTCGTCCTATACTTATTTTCTTAATTGCGAAAATGTTAGGAAATATACAAAAAAAAACATATCATACAGCTTGTTTGATCGAACTCATACACATAGCTACACTTGTACATGATGATGTTATTGATAACAGCTTTTTACGTCGTGGTTCTTTTTCTATAAATGCTATATGGAAAAATAAAATAGCTGTTTTAATTGGAGATTATTTACTTTCTAAAAGTCTCTTAATTGCAACAAATAATAATTATTATGATTTACTTAAAATTATATGTAAAACTATAAAAGATATGAGTGAAGGAGAATTATTACAAATTGAAAAATCCAGAAAATTAAACATTACTGAAAAAATTTATAATCAAATTGTTTATCATAAAACAGCAAGTTTAATTGCTACTTCCTGTGAAGCAGGTTCTCGTTCAGTTAATACAAATGAAAAAACAGCTTTAAAAATGAGAAAATTTGGAATCTTTACAGGTATAGCTTTTCAAATTAAAGATGATTTATTTGATTATGAAGAAAAAAATGAAAAACTCATAGGAAAACCTGTAGGAATCGATTTTAGAGAAAAAAAAATGACACTTCCTCTTATTTACACTATTCAAAAAGCTTCTAAAAAAGATCAAAAATGTATATTAAACTATATAAAAAATTATGATGAAAAAAAAAGATATAAAATCATAAATTATGTAAAAAAATATGGAGGATTGGAATATGCTACTCAGAAAATGATTAAATTTCGTAACAATGCATTAAAAATTTTGGAAATTTATCCAGAAGGAACAATTAAAGATGCATTAAAAACAATGGTTAATTTTATTATAGAAAGAAATCAATAGATAATTACTATGAAAAAAAATTTGGTGATCGTAGAATCCCCAACTAAAGCTCATACAATACAAAAATTTCTTGGAAAAAATTATAGTGTCGTATCTAGTTATGGACATATTATAGATTTACCAGAAAAAGAAATAGGAATTAAAATTCAAGAAAATTTTAAACCCAATTATGTAATATTATCTAAAAAAAAAAAATTATTCAAAATCTTAAAAATTTAATTGAAAAACATGAAATTATTTGGCTAGCTTCTGATGAAGATCGTGAAGGAGAATCAATTGCCTATCAAATTTATAAAACATTTAATATACCTAGTGAAAAATACAAAAGAATAGTTTTTCACGAAATTACAAAAAAAGCTATTTTACGTTCTTTAAAAAATCCAAGATCAATTGATTATAATTTAGTTTATGCTCAACAAACTAGACGAATTATAGATCGATTAGTAGGATTTCAATTATCTCCTATTTTATGGAAAAAAATAAAAACAGGACTATCTGCTGGTAGAGTTCAGTCTGTTGCTGTAAAATTAATAGTGGAACAAGAAAAAAAAATTCAAAATTTTATTCCTTGTTCAGTTTATCAAATAACTGGAACTTTTACTAATTCTGAAAAAAAAATAAGTCTTAATGCTAAATTTGAAAAAAAAATAGAAGACAAAAAAAAATTGAAGAATATTTTATCATTATGTATTAATAGTATTTTTAAAATAAAAAAAATTGTTAAAAAAAAAGAAGAAAAAAGTCCACCATTTCCGTTTACCACTTCTTCTCTACAACAGGAAGCTTTCTATAGACTAAATTATTCCATATATAAAACGATGTTGTTAGCTCAAAAATTGTATGAAAAAGGATTTATTACATACATTCGAACAGATAGTACCAATTTATCAAAAAGTATATTATTAGATATTAAAAATTTTATACTTTCTTCATATGGAAAAAAATATTTATCTATAAAAAAATTTTATATAAAAAAAAATAGACTATCTCAAGAAGCTCATGAAGCAATTCATCCTACTATCATTAATTTTGAAAAAGATTATCTAAATTCTTTAGAAGAATCTCAAAAACGTCTTTATAAACTAATATGGAAACGAACAATCATAGGACAAATGAAAAATGCAATTTTTGAAAAAAAAGATATTTATATTCAATCTTCTCATTTGAAAGAAAATTTTTTTATTTGTACAAAAAAAACTGTTTTATTTGATGGATTTATGAAAATATCAAATAAAGAAAAAAAACTTGATCTTGATACAAAAATTATAAAAGGGGCTTTTTTAGAAAGAAAAGAAATCACTGCTAAACAAACTACTAAAAATCATTTATATAGATACAACGAGGCTAGCTTAGTAAAAAAATTGGAACAACTAGGAATCGGAAGACCTTCTACTTACGTTCCCACTATTCTTACTATTCAAAAAAGAAATTATATTGATATACAAAAAATTTCAAAAAAAATAGAAACACGTGAAACTTTTCTCTTAAAAGGAGATATTATTACTAAAAAAAATGACAAAATTATTGAAATAGAAAAAAACAAATTTTTTCCTACAGAAATGGGTATTTTAACTACTAATTTTTTAAAAAAAAATTTTTATGAAATAATAAATTATAGTTTTACTGCAAAATTAGAAGAAAAATTTGATAATATAGCTAAAGGAAAACAATCTTGTATTAAAGTTCTTGAAGACTTTTACAATGAATTTTACAAAAAAATACAATATGTTAAAAACAATGTAGATAAAATTCACAAAAAACGTCTTCTTGGAAAAGATCCAAGATCTAAAAAAGAAATTTTTGTAAGAATAGCAAAATATGGACCAGTTATTCAAATAGGAGAATTTCATAAAAAAGATAAACCAAAATTTTATCCTTTATTAAATAAACAAAAAATAGAAGAAATATCTTTAATAGAAGCTTTAAAAATTATTGAATTACCAAAATTATTGGGAACTTTTAAAGAGAAAGAAATTTTATTGAAAATTAACAAATATAATATTTATATTAAATATAATAATAAATCAATTCCAATTGATGAAAAAATTTTTTTTGAAAATTCATTGAATTTAGAAAAAGCCATTAACATTATAATAGAAAATACAAAAGGTAAATGAAATAAAAACTAATTTTAAGTATCAAAATATCTTTGATTTAAATAAGTTGTTGGATAAGCTTGATTATGTCCCGTACGTTTAATATGATCTAAATATTTTGGAATATAGGATAATGCTTTAACTCTATCAGATAAAGACATTCTATTCCATATATTTTCAGCCATTTTTTTTTTTCCTATTTTGTATTTATAATCTGTCCAAAAGCGACTAAAAGATAAATCAGCAGGAATTTCTTCTATAGAAAAAAAAGAAGCTTTAGATTTTTTCATTTTAATTATAATAGATTCATTATAAGGTAAATACTTACCTATCCATATATAATGTGATAAAGAAATCCTTTCAGGAAAAAGAACTTCTCTTAAAGAACCATTTAAATCATATTTAAATATAATATCTCCAGAAACTAAACGACTTTTAAATATATATTGTTTTCCTATCATTATTATTTATTTCATCAACATTAACATTTTATTATGATTATAAAAAAATAATCACTTTCTTTTTTTTATGTTTCTTATGAAAAAAATTTCAGTTTTAAAAATATTTAACATAATCTAGTTTAAAGATTTTTAAATTAACATGTTTATAAAATTTCATCAAATTATAACAATTAATAATTACTATAAATTTTTTGTTAACGTAACAAAAGTTATGGATTTTTATCTTTAAAAGATATTTTTTAGATTAAACATTTTTAAATTTTAATATGTTATATATTGTACCTACTCCTATAGGAAATTTAGAAGATTTTACTTTCAGAAGTTTACGAATATTAAAAGAAGTAGATTTAATTTTAGTAGAAAATTATAAAGTTTCTAAAAAATTATTAGATTTTTATTATATCAGAAACAATATAAATAAATATCATATTTACAATGAACATAAAATAATTCCTTCTCTTATAAAAAAGATAAAAGAGGGAAAAAAATTAGCGTTAATATCTAATGCGGGAACTCCAAGTATATCTGATCCAGGTTTTTTGCTCATAAGATCTTGTATTAAAGCTTCTATTTCTATAGAATGTTTACCTGGACCTACAGCTTTTGTTCCAGCATTAGTTTCTTCCGGTATATCTACTAATGAATTTGTTTTTATAGGGTTTCTACCCAAAAAAAAAAGAAAAACTAAACTAGAGAATTTATCTAAAGAAAATAGAACTGTTGTGTTATATGAATCTCCTCATAGATTATTGCAAACATTAAATGATATAAAATATTTTTTTGGATCAAAAAGAAATATTGCTATATGTAAAGAAATATCAAAATACTTTCAAAATATCTCAAGAGGTAATATAGAAAAAATGATTACATATTATAAAAATATAAAAAAAATATTAGGCGAGTATACTATTATTATTGAAAAAATTTTGAAAAAAAATTAAACATAATTTTTTTGTGTTAAATATTCCGCAATCTGAATTGCATTAGTAGCTGCTCCTTTGTGAAGATTATCTGCTACTATCCAAAGATTTATAGAATTTTGAAATGAAAAATCTTCTCGAATTCTACCTACAAAAACTTCGTCTTTTCCATGAGCATATAATGGCATTGGATAAATATTTTTTTTTGGATTATCCTGAACTATTATTCCCTTTATTTTTAATAAAATTTTATAAATACAATCTATATCAGGTTTTTTTTCAAATGTAATGTTAACACTTTCTGAGTGTCCTCCTATAACAGGAACACGTACAGCAGTTGCTGTTATTCCTATATTATAATTGTTCATTATTTTTTTAGTTTCATTTATTAATTTTATCTCTTCTAGTGTATATTTATTTTCTGTGAAAGAATCACAATGAGGTAAAATATTTTGATAAATAGGATATGGATAAGCTTTTTTAGAAAAAATTCCTTTTTCTTCTTGATATAATTGATCTAATGCCTGTTTTCCTGTTCCTGTTACTGATTGATAAGTTGAAACAATAATTCTTTTAATTATATATTTTATATGCAATGGAAATAGTACCATAACTAATTGTATTGTAGAACAATTTGGATTTGCAATAATTTTATCCTTTTTGCATAAACAAGAAGCATTTATTTCAGGAACAATTAATTTTTTTTCTGAATCCATTCTCCATGCAGAAGAGTTGTCTATAATTGTAGATCCTATATCTGAAAATTTTTTTGCCCATTCTTTTGATATATTAGATCCCGCTGAAAATAAAACAATATCAGGTTTCTTTTTGAATAAATCATATATACTAATGACTTTATACGTTCTTTTTTTAAAAAAAATAGTTTTCCCTATAGATTTATTAGAAGCGGATAAGTATAACTTTTTTAATGGAAAATTTCTTTTTTCTAAAAGATCAATCATGACACGACCTACCATACCTGTAACACCTACTATTCCTAGTTTCATTTTATACGAATTTTTTTTATAAAAACTTAATTTTCCATAATGGAACAAAGTTAGATAAAATAATGAAAAAAGGAAAAATGATTATTTTATCAGGTCCTTCTGGATCTGGAAAAACTACTATTTCACATTGTTTACTTTCAAAATTTACAGAATTAAAATTTTCTGTTTCATGTACTACACGATCGATTCGAAATAATGAAATACATGGAAAAGATTATTATTTTTTATCTGTAAATTCTTTTGTTTCTAAAATAAAAAAACATCAATTCGCAGAATGGGAAGAAGTGTATCCTAAGTTATTTTACGGAACTTTAAAAGACGAAATTTTTAAAATTTGGAAATCAAATAAACATATTTTGGTCGATATAGATGTAAAAGGAGGAATAAATTTAAAACAACAATATCCTAATAATTCTTTATCCATATTTATAATGGTGAATTCTATAAAAATTTTAAAAAAAAGATTATTTACAAGATCTTTTTTTGAAAAAAATAATAAAACAAATATAAACGTCCGTTTAAATAAAGCTAGAAAAGAAAATAGCTATGCAAAATTATTTGATTTTATTTTATTCAATATTGACTTATATCAAACAAAAAAAGAAGCAATTCATATTGTTTCCAATTTTATTCATGGAAAATAAACAATAATCGGGGTGACTGGAATAAATCCAGTTATCACATGCCCCCCAGACATGTGTATACATTAACTAATTAAATGACACCCCGATGACTCCTCAGGCTGGATTCGAACCAGCGACACCCTGATTAACAGTCAGGTGCTCTAACCAGCTGAGCTACTGAGGATTTTAGGAATTTTTTCTATTCTTCTTTTATGCCTTCCTCCTTCAAAATTTGTTTTCAAAAAAATTTCTACAATTTCTATAATTTCACTTTTATTTATAAAACGAGCCGGAAAACTAATAACATTAGCATTATTATGTTTTCTTGCTAAAATAGCAATTTCTTTGTTCCATACTAAAGCTGCACGAATTTTATTGTATTTATTAGCCGTCATAGCTGCTCCATTTCCACTTCCACATATAATAATTCCAAAATTAGCTTTTCCTTGATTTACAAATTTTGCTGTAGGATGAATAAAATCTGGATAATCAACTCGTTTTCCATTATTTTCCGAAAATCCAAAATCTTTGATTTTATAACCTTGTTCAATTAAAAAATTGTTGATTGCATATTTATAATGTATTCCCGTATGATCAGATCCTATTGCTATTAACATTACATTTTTTTGCAAAAAAAAAACAGGAGTAAATATACACTAAAAATTTGGTTTTTTTTATTATTTTTATTGTTATAACATGTTAAACATGACAATTAATGTTTATCATATATTACACTATACTATAATGAAAATAAAAACTGTTGAAAATTTCAATTTTGAAAATCAAACAGCTCTGGTAAGAGTAGATTTTAACGTTCCTGTAAACAAATTTCAAGAAATAATAGATGATACACGTATTCAATATAGTATTCCTACTATTCAAAAAATTCTTTCAGAAAAAGGAAAAATCGTTCTTATTTCTCATTTTGGAAGACCAAAGGGAAAACCTTCTAAAATTTTTTCTTTAAAATTTTTAGCTAATTTTTTATCCAAAAAACTAAAAATCAATGTATCTTTTTTCGAAGATTGTATAGGAGAAACGGCAATAAAAAAAGTTCGTGAATTAAAAAATAGCGAAATTTTGTTGTTGGAAAATTTACGTTTTTATAAAGAAGAAGAAGAAGAAGATATAAATTTTGCTTATGAATTATCAAAATTAGGAGACATATATGTTAACGATGCTTTTGGAGTTGTTCATCGTTTTCATACTTCTATAACTCTTCTTCCAAAATTTTTTGAAAACAAAAAATGTATTGGTTTTCTTATGAAAAAAGAAATTCAATATTTAAACCAATTTTTATATGGAAAAGGAAAAAGGCCAATTACTATTTTATTAGGAGGAGCGAAAATCTCTTCTAAAATAAAAATAATTGAAAATCTTATTAATCTTGCAGATTTTATCCTAATAGGCGGAGGAATGTCGTTTCCTTTTATCAAAATAAAAGGAGGAAAAATAGGAAATTCTATAATTGAAAAAGATCAAATAATCGAAAAAACATTAAAAAAAATTTATTCTAAATATAAAAATAAAATAAATATTATACATCTTCCATATGATGTAGTAATAGCTGATTCATTCAAAAATGAATCTAATACTAAAATTGTTCCTATTCATTCTATTCCAAATGGATGGATGGGATTAGACATAGGTCCTATTTCTATAAAAAATTTTTGTAAAATTATAGAAAAATCAAAAACCATTTTATGGAATGGACCTTTAGGTGTTTTCGAATTCGCGAATTTTTCTTTAGGAACTAAATCCATAGCAAGAACTATTGCAAATGTAACTGAGAGAGGGGCTTTTTCTCTAGTAGGAGGGGGGGATTCTATTGCTTCATTAAAAATGGAAAATTGTGATAAAAAAATTAGTTATTTGTCTACTGGAGGAGGAGCTATGCTGGCTAGTTTAAAAAATAAAATACTTCCCGGAATAAATGCTATAATATAAAAATAAATGGTTTTTAATTATATTTGTTTTCTTAATCATTAAAAAATAGTTATGTCGTTTAAACTTCCAAAGTTACCTTATTCATACAAGGATTTTGAACCTTATATAGACAGAAAAACTATGGATATTCATTATAATAAACATCATGCTACTTATACGAATAATTTAAATAAGGAAATTTCAAATACAAGCATGAAAAATTTATCCATAATAGAAATTTTAAAAAGAGCTCATATTGAATCTCCAGCTATACGAAATAATGGAGGGGGTTTTTATAATCATAATCTTTTTTGGGATATATTAGTTCCTCATACAAAATATACTCACCCAAGCAGAGAGTTTAATGAAGTTTTTCAAAAAAATTTTGATTCGTTTGATCTTTTTAAAGATAATTTTTATAAAGTTTCAGTAAATCATTTTGGTTCTGGTTGGATTTGGTTATGCGTAACAGAAGAAAAATTAAAAATTTGTTCTACAATGAATCAAGATAATCCTATTATGCATGGAATGGGATGTGAAGGTACTCCAATATTAGGATTGGATATATGGGAACATGCTTATTATTTACAATATCAAAATCGTCGTTTAGATTACATATCCTCTTTTTGGAAGATAGTAAATTGGATAAAAGTGGAAGAAAATTATAAAAAAGAAAGAAATAAATAATATTTTTTTCATGGGAAAAATTGTATTAGAAAATATTAAATTATTTGGGTTTCATGGATGCATGCCAGAAGAGGGATATATTGGATCTCATTATACAATTCAATTAGAAATCGAATTTGATTTTCATCAGGCATCATCTAGTGATGATTTATCCAAAACTATTAATTATGTAGATTTGTATTCTATTGTTAAAAAAGAAATGAACATCAATTCTAAATTAATTGAACATTTAGCGAAAAGAATAACTCAAAAGATAAAAGAATATAAAAAACCTTTAATAAAAGGTACAAAAATAAAAATTTGCAAAGAAAACCCTCCATTACAAGGAAATGTAGATAGAGTATGTTTTATTTTAGATAATTGATTATTTTTTTTTAATGGCACTGTGGCCGAATGGAAAGGCATGGGTCTGCAAAACCTCTTATAGCGGTTCGATTCCGCTCTGTGCCTTTTTAAATTTTATTAATTTTTCATAAGTATATTTAAATTTTTCAAAATTAACTCTATTGTATAAAAAAAAGAATGAAGATAAATAGTATTCTGATTTCACAACCTCTTAGTGGTTGTTCTAATGCGCCGTATATAAAACTTAGTAAAAACAAAAATATAAATATCGATTTTCGATCTTTTATAGAAGTAAAAGGAGCATCATCTAATGATATAAGAAAACAAAAAATAAACTTTTCTGATTTTACCGTTGTTCTTTTTATTAGTAAGAAATCTATAGATCATTATTTCAGATTGGCAAAATCTATGCGATTTAAAGTTCCTATCTCCATGAGATATATCTGTCAAACAAAAACTATAGCTTATTATCTACAAAAATATATTATCTTTCGAAAAAGAAAAATTCATATTGGAAATAAATCATTTAAAGATATACTTCCCTATATTCAAAAACATTTTAGAGAGAAATTTATTTTGCCTTCTTCAGATATACTGAAACCAGAGATTCCTGATATGTTAAATAAACAAAATATTTTTTGGAAAAGAGCAATTTTATATAAAACAACTTCTAGCGATTTATCTGATTTAAAACATGTATACTATGATATTTTAGTTTTTTTTAGTCCAGCAGAAATCAAGTCTTTATTTGATAATTTTCCTAATTTTGATCAAAATAATATTAAAATTGCTACTTTTGGAGAAAACACTTTAAATGCGGCTTACAAAGCAGGATTAAAAATTGATATAAAAGTACCAACACCGAAATTTCCTTCTATGGCTATGGCTTTAGAAGAATATATTATAAAAAATTAAAATATTTTATTTTTAAAATAATTATTTATTCTACTGTTACTGATTTTGCTAAATTTCTTGGTTGATCTACATTTTTTCCACGAGAAAAAGCAATTTGGTAAGCGAATAATTGAAGAGGGATAACCGTTATTAACGGACTAAGTATTTCATCAGTATTCGGAATTTCTATTACATGATCTGCTAATAGATTAACTTGAATATCTCCTTTATTAACGATAGCTATAACTTTTCCTTTTCTAGCTTTGATTTCTTGAATATTTCCAATAATTTTATCGTAACATCCTTTTTTTGTAGCAATAATGACTACTGGCATATTTTCATCAATTAGAGCTATAGGGCCATGTTTCATCTCTGCTGCAGGATATCCTTCCGCATGAATATAGGATATTTCTTTTAATTTCAAAGCTCCTTCTAAAGCAACAGGAAAATTAATACCTCGACCTAAATAAATAAAATTATTTACATTATGATATAATTGAGATATTTTTTTTATGGTATCATTCATTTTTAAAACATAATTAACTTTTTCTGGAATTGCACCAAGTTCTTCACATAAAAATTTATAGCGATTATCATCAATTGCATATCTATATTTTCCTATAATCAAAGCTAATAAAACAAGAACTGTAATTTGTGCTGTAAAAGCTTTTGTAGAAGCAACACTAATTTCAGGTCCTGCATGTGTATAAGCTCCTGCATCTACACTCCGCGCTATGGTTGATCCTACTACATTACAAATTCCAAACACAAAAGCTCCTTTTTTTTTTGCTAATTTTAAAGCGGCTAAAGTATCAGCCGTTTCTCCTGATTGAGAAATTACAATAATAATATTTTTTTTTCCTATAACAGGATTTCTATACCTAAATTCAGAAGCATATTCTACTTCTACACGAATACGTGTTAATTCCTCTAATAAATATTCTCCTATTAAACTAGCGTGCCACGATGTACCACATGCCACTATGGTTATAGATTCAGCATTTACAAAAATTTCTTTATGGGATTCAATTCCATCAATACAAATGATCTTTTCTGGAATTAGTAAACGGCCTCGTAAAGTATCTGAAATTGTTTTAGATTGTTCATAAACTTCTTTTAACATAAAATATTTATATTTTCCTTTTTCAATTTTATTTAAATTAATTTGAAGTTTTTTTATAATTGGATTCAATCGATGGTTATCTATAATTTTTCTAAGATCTAAATCCTTTCCTTTTTTAAGAATTGCCATTTCCCCATCTTTTAAATAAAGAACATTTTTTGTATAATCTATAAAAGAAATAGGGTCCGATGAAACAAAAAATTCTTTTTCATTAATTCCTAAAGATAAAGGACTTCCTAATTTTGCAATAATAATTGTTCCAGGATGGGATTTTTCTACTATAGCAATAGAATAAGCACCTATAATTTCATTTAATGAAATTCTTACAGCTTCTTCTAAAGATAATTTATTTTCTTTTTTAAGATATTCAATTAAATTTACAAGAACTTCTGTATCTGTTTTGCTTTTAAAAATAAATCCATTTTTTAATAAAATAACTTTGATAGCATAATAATTTTCTATAATTCCATTATGAATCATAATCAATTCATCAGAATTAGAGACATGAGGGTGGGCATTAATATCATCTGGTATACCATGGGTCGCCCATCTTGTATGACCAATTCCCATTGTTCCTTTTATTTGGCCTCTACATGAAGAAATTTTCTTTTCCAATTCATAAACTCTTCCCTTTGTTTTATATAATTTATATTCATTTTCAAAAAATATAGCAATTCCAGAACTATCATATCCTCTATATTCCAATTTTTTCAACCCATTAATAAGAATAGGATAGGCTTGTCTATAACCTAAATAACCAATTATACCACACATTTTAAATGAAAAATATCTATTTAATTTATCTGTTCTAAAACACTTTCTTTATAAAATTGTTGATAAACGGTTTCTATTTCTTCTATAGGATAATATTTTAATACTAGAAGTTTATTCACTTTTATATAATCTTCTATTTCCTCTGGAAAAAAAAGATCCCCTTTTATAATGGCATCCGAAAAATACATACACAATTTAATTAAATTAAAATAATTTGGATTTTCTAATAATTTTAACTTTATAGATTTGATTCCATCAAATTTTATTTTTTGTACAATGTTTTTATTTAAAAATCCTTTAAAAGGTTTGTTATAAATAGATACAACGATTTTTACATTTTTATATACGGGATCGTTTTTATAAAAATTTTTAATATATAAAGGAATTAAAAAACTCATCCATCCATATATGTGGATTATGTCTGGTTTCCAATTTAATTTTTTTACAGTTTCTAAAACTCCTTTTGTAAAAAATAAAGCTCTTTCATCATTATCTAGAAAAAAAATTCCATTTTCATCTTCATCTATTGCCTTTCTTTTGAAATATTCTTCGTTATCTATGAAATAAACTTGTAATCTAACATCAGGGATAGACGCTACTTTTATTAATAAAGGTTGATCAATATCATTGATTACTAAATTCATACCTGATAAACGAATAACTTCATGTAATTGATGTCTTCTTTCATTAATGACTCCAAAACGAGGCATAAATATACGTACATCATTTCCTACTGATTGCATAAATTTAGTAGCTTTTAATACTGATAAAGATATAGGATTCTCTGAAGAAAATGGGAATAAATCCGAAGAAACATATAATATACGTTTATCTGTCATCTTAGAGTTATTTTTATTTTTTTATATATAGTAAAAAAACGGATAATTGCAAATATAATAAATAATATCCTACTAAGTTTCCTAAAAAACATTTTCTATTTTTTTAGGAAAAATATTTAGATTATAGATTTTTAATTTTTATAGTATAGATATGTTTTATCATGAAAAAAGAAATAAAAAAAAATATTATAATAATTTATATACAGGATTAATTAATATTACTAATCATGGATATGCATTTGTTCATGTAAATTATTTTCAAAAAGATATTTTTATTCCAAAAAATAAAACTAATCGAGCATTGGAAGGAGATCTAGTAAAAATAAAGTTCTCTTATTGTAATAAAAAAAGAACAAAAATAAAAGGAGAAGTATTAAAAATTATAAAAAGAAAAACTAAACAATTCATTGGAATATTAAAAAAATCGAACATTCAATCCAATAATAAATACGGAATTGTACATAATAATAATATTCATGTAGATATTCTAGTTCCCATGAAAAAATTGGAAAAGTATCATCATAATGACAAAGTTTTGGTTCAATTTATATCATGGCCTAAGAAATTAAAGAATCCTTTGGGAAAAATTATAAAAGTATTCGGATCTTCTGGAGAATATAATACAGAAATTTATTCTTTATTAAAAGAAAATGGAATATCCTCTAATTTTTCAGAAAAAATAGAAAATGAAGCTAAAGAAATTTTTTCTAAACAACTTATAGATTTAAGCCTTAGAAGAGATATGCGAAATGTAAATACTTTTACTATAGACCCCTTAAACGCAAAAGATTTTGATGATGCACTTTCTATTAGAAAATTGAATTATGATATTTGGGAAATAGGAGTACATATTTCTGATGTTTCTCATTATATAAAAGAAGGAAGTTTATTAGATCAAGAAGCATATTCACGTGCTACATCAATTTATTTTGTGGGTAAGGTTATTCCTATGCTTCCAAAAATATTATCTGATAATCTTTGTTCTTTACAACCAAAAAAAGACAAATTAAGTTTTTCTTATATTTTTAATATAAATAGTCAAGGAAAAATATTAAAAAGTTGGTTTGGAAAAACTATAATACAATCTAATCGAAAATTTACATATGAAGAAGTTCAGTATATCATAGAACAAAAAAAAGGAGATTATTACGAAGATATTTACACATTATTTTCATTTTCTAAAATATTAATTCAAAATCGATTGAAAAATGGAGGAATTTATTTAGAAAAAGTAGAAGTTAAATTTCATCTAGATGAAAAAAACAATCCGATATCTTTACACTTGGAAAAAAATAACGATGCTCATCGTTTGATTGAAGAATTTATGTTGTTAACTAATCGAAAAATTTCAGAATTTGTTAGCTTAAATTTGGATGGAAAACCTTCTAATAAACTCTATATTTACAGAGTACATGACAAACCTGATTTTCAAAAAATTTTTTCTCTTAAAAAAATTATAGAACCTTTAGGTTATTTTTTAGATTTAAAAAATATAAAAACTTCTATTAATCATTTATTAAAAAAAATAAAAGGAAAACCAGAACAAAACATGATTGAGAACTTAATTCTTCGTTCTATGAGTAAAGCTAAATATTCCACAAAAAATATAGGACATTATGGTTTATCTTTCATTTGTTACACTCATTTTACTTCTCCCATAAGAAGATATTCAGATATAATTGCTCATCGTTTATTATATTATTATTTAACAATAAACAAAAAAAGGAATCAAAATGAAAAACAAAAACTTAACACAACAGAATTTTATGAAAAACAAACCCAATATTGTAGCCATAAAGAACGTTTAGCTATAGATATAGAAAGAGAATTTTTAAAATTTTTGCAAGTAAAATATATAAAAAAATTTATAGGGAAAGAATTTTATGGTATTATTACGGGTTTTACTGATTGGAGTGTTTATATTGATTTATTATTGTTTCAAACTGAAGGAATGGTAAAATTACGTGATATTAAAGAGGATTCTTATATTCTAAATTCAAATAATTATAGTATAATTGGAAAAAAAACAAAAAAAATTTATTATTTAGGAGATAAAGTAAAAGTAAAACTTATGGATGTTGATATAGAAAAAAAACAAATTATTCTTGATTGGATCAATCATGCTATGATATAATTTTATTATATTATTCTAACACTAGAAGGTACAAATATTGTATAATCTCCTCCATTTTTTATTACATCTCTCACAATACAAGAACTGATATAAGATTTATCATAAGAAGCAAAAAGATAAACTGTTTCAATAAAATATTTATTACATAATTTTTGATTTACAAAATCAATATTTTTTTCCAATTCAAAATCCAATTGATTTCGGATTCCTCTTAATAAAAATCTAGCTTTTTTTTTTATACAAAAAGAAATAGTTAATCCATTGAATGAATCTATTTCTATTTTTTGTGATAACTTTAAAAAAGTTTTTTGGATCCACTTTTTTCTTTTTTCAATAGAAAACATATTTTTTTTTTCAAAATTGTTTCCAATAGCTATAATAATTTTATCAAATAAATTTAAAGCTCTAACAATAATATCATAATGTCCTAAAGTAATAGGATCAAAAGTGCCAGGAAATATTGCTATTTTTATTTTTTTATTCATTTTTTTTTAGAAATATATATATTTATATAATTTTTTTTATGAAAAATATAGTTTATTCTTTCTTAATAAATATAAAATATTATTATTATTAAATATAAATAATGAACAAATCATGTCATGATTGTTTTTTAAATAAATGTTCAAAAAAAGAAAATCTTCTTCAAAAAAAACAATGTTACAAATTTAATGTATTGGATTGGTTATCTAATATTCAAACTCCTTTTGAATATCAAAAATATGATATTGTAGAAATAAAATTTAAAAATGATAGAAAAGAATTTTTTCTTAATCAAGAAAAAATATTCCTTGATCAAGGAGATATTGTGACTGTAGAAACAAAATCCGGTATAGGATATGATATAGGAGTAGTTTATTTAACTGGAGAATTGGTAAAATTACAAATAAGAAATAAGACTGTTAATTTTAAAAAAATATATAGAAAATCAACATATAAAGAAATAAATATTTGGAAATCTTTTAAGAAAAAAGAAACTAAAACTCTTTTCATAGCTAAAAAGCTTGCAAAAAATTTAAATCTATTTATGAAAATTAGTGATATAGAATATCAAGGAGATGGAAAAAAAGCTGTTTTTTATTATACAGCTGAAAATAGAATAGATTTTAGAAAATTAATTAAAGAATTTGCTTTATATTTTCGTACGCATATAGAAATGCGTCAAATAGGATATAGACAAGAAGCAGCAAAAATTGGGGGTATTGGTTCTTGTGGGCGTGAACTTTGTTGTACTACTTGGTTAAAAAATTTTAAAAGTGTAACAACTAATTCAGCAAGATATCAACAACTTTCTATAAATATTAAAAAATTAACCGGACAATGTAGCAAATTAAAATGCTGTCTTAACTATGAATTAGATGCTTATTTAGATGCTATTAAAGATTTTCCAGATTTTAATAGAAAAATTTATACAGAAAAAGGAATTGCTAAATGTATGAAAATTGATGTTTTTAAACAAAAAATATGGTTTTCTTATATTAAAAAGCCCAATACTTGGTTTAGAATAAAAGTAAAAAAAATTAAAGAAATTTTAGAAAAAAATAGAATCACCCCTCCTTTAGAAGAATTATCAACTATTAATACTACTATTCAAAAAACAGAATTAAGGTTTAAAGATATATCTATATAATATAAAATAATTTTTTCGTGTATAAAAAAAGTACAAAAAAAATTTTTTTCTTTTATAAACTTATTTTTTATTTTTGGTTTTTATTTTTTATAGGAATAGGCATTGTTATGCTTATTTTTTATGCAGCTTTCAAAGGTTATTTAGGAACATTACCTAGTACTAAGGATATAGAAAATCCTGCTATGAAAGTAGGATCAGAAGTATATGATTCTAATGGGATATTATTAGGGAAATTTTTTTCCGAAAATAGAACTTTAGTTACTTATAAACAACTTCCAAAAAATCTTGTTAATGCACTTCTTGCAAAAGAAGATATTCGTTTTAAATATCATTCTGGAATTGATGTTAAATCTTTTCTTAGAGCTATTCTTTCTTTAGGAAAAAAAGGAGGAGGTAGTACTATATCACAACAGTTAGCAAAACTTCTTTTTACAGGACCATCTGCAAAAAACAAATTGCATAGAATTCATCAAAAACTTTTAGAATGGGTTATGGCTATTGAGTTAGAAAAACGTTATACAAAGGAAGAAATTATTACTATGTATTATAATAAATTTGATTTTTTGTATAATGCAAAAGGAATAGAAACAGCGGCTCATACTTATTTTAATAAAAATGTATCTGACCTAAATTTAGGAGAATGCGCTATATTAGTAGGAATGCTAGAAAATCCTTCTTTATATAATCCTAGAAATTATCCTAATAGAACAAAAAAACAAAGAAATTTAGTTTTATATCAAATGAAAAAATATAATTTCTTAAATGTACATATATATAAAAAAGAATTAAAAAAACCTGTAAAAATAAATTTTAAAATACAAAAAAAAGATTTTGAATTACTTACTTATTATGGAGAATTTTTAAAAAAAGAAATTCAAGAAGCTTTAAATGAATATGAAGAAAAAACTGGAAAAAAACTTAATCTTTATTCTAGTGGATTAAAAATATATACATCAATTGATGCTAAAATGCAAAGTTATGCAGAAAAAGCCGTAAAAATACATCTTAGTCAGTTACAAATTTTATTTAATCGTTTTCAGAAAACGAATAAAAATGCTCCATTTTTAAATATTTCTCCAAAAAAAACAAAACAAATCCTCATATCTGCAATGCACAGAACCTCTCTTTACCAAGATTTAAGACAAAAAGGATTAAAAGAAGAAGAAATCATAAAAATATTTAAGAAACCACAACTGATCAAATTGTTTACTTGGAAGGGATCTAAAAAAGTATTTATGTCTCCATGGAATTTTATTCGTTATCAAAAAAGTATTATACAAGCAGGAATGTTATCAGTAGAACCATCTACTGGATTTATTAAAGCATGGGTAGGAGGAATAGATTTTAACTATTTTCAATATGATCATGTAGCACAAACACAACGTCAAGTTGGTTCTGTTTTTAAACCTATTTTATATGCTGCAGCTATTAATAAATTGCATTATAATCCTTGTACAAAAATTTCAAATGAAAAATTTCATTTGGGAAAATGGAGTCCCAGAAATTCTAATGGAAAATACGGAGGATTTCTTACTTTAAAAGATGGATTAGCTTTTTCTGTAAATACTATTTCAGCTCGTTTAATATCACAGATTACACCAAATCCAGTAATTAATTTAGCAAAAAAAATGGGTATAGAATCGATAATTCCTAAAAACCCATCTATTGCACTTGGTTCGGCTGATTTGACTTTATATGAAATGACAGGAGCGTTTAATACATTTACCAATTATGGTTTTTACGTTAAACCCTCTATTTTAGTTAAGATAGAAGATGAAAATGAAAATTTAATTAAAGAACATATAGATTTTAGTAGAAAACAAGTTTTTAGTGAAGAAGTAGGATATATTATGTTAAAATTAATGCAAGGAGTAGTTAAATATGGAACAGCAAAAAGATTACAATCTTATAATATTACAGGAGATATAGCTGGAAAAACAGGAACAACTAATGAAAATTCAGATGGATGGTTTATAGGCATGATTCCTAATCTAACTACCGGAGTTTGGGTAGGTTGGGAAGACCGAT
Source organism: Blattabacterium cuenoti STAT (assembly GCF_003573915.1). Classification (GTDB taxonomy): domain Bacteria; phylum Bacteroidota; class Bacteroidia; order Flavobacteriales; family Blattabacteriaceae; genus Blattabacterium; species Blattabacterium cuenoti_A. Next base: position 380,738 of record NZ_AP014608.1, read on the forward strand.
TTTCTCATTTTGAAAGCATAAAATTAGGACAAGGAGCAAATATGGCTTTACCTATATGGGCTTATTATATGAAAAGCTTGTATAAAGATATGAATTTAATTTATCATAATAAATTATTATTCCAAAAACCTAAAAATTATCAATCTTATTGGGATTATTGTTATGAACCTGAACCTATTCTTAAAGAACAAGAAGAGGGTCCTTTTAATAAAGAAAAAAGTGAAGAAAAAAGTGAAGGAGAAAGTGAAGGAGAAAGTGAAGGAGAAAATGAAGGAGAAAGTGAAGGAGAAAAAAATTCTTTAAAAAAAATTATATATTTTGATGGAAAATTCAGTTTAGAAAATAAAAAAAGTTTATGATAATTAATATATGATAAAAAAAATTTTAATTTTGGATAAAAACCATCCTTTTATTATATATAAGTTAAAAAAAAAAGGATTTATTTGTGATGAAAATTATAATGATTCAGCAAATCAAATTAATTTATCTTTGTATGACGGCATTATTTTAAGAAATAGATTAAAAATAAATAAAGAATTTATTGAAAAAGCTATAAATTTAAAATTTATAGCTCGTATTGGATCTGGAACAGAAAATATAGATAAAAATTATGCTATAAAAAAAGGAATTACTTTAATTTCTTCTCCAGAAGGAAATAAAGACGCAGTAGCAGAACATGCTATAGGAATGCTTTTATGTATAATGAATAATATTATTCGTTCACATCAACAAATTGTTACAGGAAAATGGAGTAGAGAAATTAATAGAGGTATAGAAATTATGGGAAAAACAATAGGTATTATTGGATATGGAAATACAGGAAAAGCTTTTGCAAAAAAATTATCAGGATTTAATCCTAAAATAATATGTTATGATATCTTACCTAGAGTAGGAGATTTTTATGCAAAACAAGTAAATATGTCTACAATTTTTAAAAAATCAGATGTAATAAGTTTACATGTTCCCTATACAAAAAAAACAAAGGGAATGATAAATTATAATTTTATAAAAAAATTTAACAAACCTTTTTATTTAATAAATACTTCTCGTGGAGGGTGTTTAGTTACAAGTCATTTAGTAGAAGCATTAAAAAATGGAAAAATAAATGGAGCATGCCTAGATGTATTGGAATATGAAGATTTTTTTTTCAAAAATATTGATTTAAATCAAAATTTTCGTAAAATTTTTTTTTATCTTATTCATTCTAATAAAGTAATATTTACACCTCATATTGCAGGATGGACTAAAGAATCGAAATCAAAAATGGATAATAAAATTGTGGAAAAAATTATTTTTTTAAGTCAAAAATTAAATAAAATAAAATTATAGTTTTATTATTTTTTGTTAAAAATAATTTACTATCTTTTTTTATAAAATTCAACTTAATAAAATAAGTTATATCTATATTAATATACATCTTTTAAATATCTTCCTTCTTTTTTCATTTTTTTTAGAAAAAGATTGGAATCGCATTTTCCTATTTTTTCTATAACGCGAGAAATTATTTTTTCTACATCTACACTCATAGGGGTTTTATTTCCACAAATAAAAACATAGGCTCCATTTTTTATCCATGAAAAAAATTCTATTCTATTCTCCCATATTTTATCTTGGACATAGATTTTTTTTTCCTGATCCCTAGAAAAAGATAAAATAACACGATAAAGATTTCCTTTTATTTCCCATTTTTGGATTTCTGTTTTATATAAAAAATCTGTATTAGAATGTTGATCTCCAAAAAATAACCAATTTTTACCTGATGCTTTTGTTATTTCTCTTTCATATAAAAAAGAACGAAAGGGAGCAATTCCAGTACCAGGTCCAATAAGAATTATGTTTTTATCAGGAGTTGGAAGTTTAAACATTTTATTTTTATAGATAAAAAAAGATAATTTATCTCCAATTTTAAGTTTGGACAAAAAATCAGAACAATGCCCATATACAGTTTCTCTATTATTTAATTGAAAATAATGACGAGATACAGTAATATGGATTTCATTTTTATGAGCTGTAGGAGAAGAAGAGATAGAATATAATCTAGGTTTTATGGGTTCTATATTTTTTATCAGATCTTTTAAAGAATATTCATTTTTTATAGGAAATTTTATTAAAAGATCAATAAGTTTCCATTTTCTATCTAAAGAAATATTTTTTATCCCCGATAAAAAAGAATATTTTTTTACAAAATCGTCAGATAAAAAAAGGATATTCAATTTTTTTTTCAGAAGATTAAATATTTTATTTTTTTCTTTATATTCATATTCTTCGAATTCTTTTTTCCTATTTTCCTTCATATACTTTATAATATAATTTATTTCCATAGAAGGATTTTCAGGAAAAATTCCTATAGAGTCTCCAGGAGAATATTCAATTTTATTTGAAACAAAAATTTCAATATGATGAACCTCTTTATTCGAGCCCTCTTTTTTATCATTTAAAATTATGTTATTTAAAATTTTTCCATATACTTTCTGATTTTTATTTTCTGCATATTCCACGTGAATTTCATTTTTTTTTTTAAAAAAACTTAAAATTTCTGAAAACCATTGATTTGCCTGAATTTCATAATCTACATTACATTTATATAATGGAATAATTCTTTTTGCTCCTATATTATGTAAACATTTATCTATATCTTTTCCTGCTTTACAAAAATGAGTGTAGGATTTGTCCCCCAACGCTAATACGCTATATTTCACATTTTTTAAAAATAAATTTTTATTCTTATGAATAAAATTAAAAAAAGATCTTGCAGAATAAGGAGGGGCTCCTTCTCCATGTGTACTTATTATAATAAAAAAATAATCTTCTTTTTCTAAATTTTTCAAACAATATTGATCTAGATTGATCAATTTCATTTTTAATTTTTCTTTTTTAGCTTTTTCATAAATATCAAAAGCTAAGTTTTTAGCATTACCTGTTTCTGTTCCATAAACTAACGTAATTTTTTTTTCCTCTTCTTTTATTTTAATCTCTTTGAAATCTTTTTTTTCTTTTTTATAAAAAAATAATCCAGATATATAACCACATATCCATATTATTTCTTCTTTAGAGCATTCTTGCATTAATTTAGAAAATGTTTTATTATTTGATTCAGATAACATTTTAATTATTTTATATAAGTATTTATACCATAAAATTATTTATAATAATTTAAGATTTCTTTCTTTATATTCGAAAAACTGTATTTTATTATTGAATATTTTCGATTATATGTATATGTTTATAAAACAATTTAGATTATTTCATTTTTTGATCAAAATCATAAAAAATTAATTATCGATATTTTATAAAAAATATTTTTTATCCTTTACAAAAAAGATTATCAACCGATAAATATCTTTCCCCAGTATCATAATTTACTGTTAAGATTGTGGATTTTTTTGAAAAATTAGATAATTGTTTTTCTATAGCAGATACTGAAGCTCCAGTAGAAATTCCAACAAGAATTCCTTCTTTTTTCGCTATCTTTCTAACATAATGAAAAGCTTCTTCTTTAGAAACTAAAAAAGTTCCATCTAATATTTTTACATTCAAAATAGATGGAATAAAACCAGCACCTAGTCCTTGTAAAGCATGAGAATTAGGTTTTCCTCCAAATATCACTGGTGATTCTATAGGTTCTACAGAAAATATTTTTATATTCGGAAACTTATTTTTTAATACTTCTCCTATTCCAGTAATATGACCTCCAGTCCCCACTCCTGTAATGAAATAATCTATCCCTTTAGGAAAAGTGTTAATTATTTCTCTTGCCGTTGTATTTTTATGTGTATCTGGGTTTGAAATATTATCAAATTGTTTAGGCATCCAAGAATTTGGAATCGTGTTAATTAATTCTTCTGCTTTTTGAATAGCTCCTTTCATTCCATCTTCTTTTGAAGTCAAAACAAATTTTGCTCCAAAAATAGAAAATAATTTTCTTCTTTCAATACTCATAGATTCTGGCATAACTAAGATCAGACGATATCCTTTTACAGAACAAACCATAGCTAATCCTATTCCTGTGTTTCCAGAAGTAGGTTCTATAATAATATCTCCTTTGTGAATAATTCCTTTTTTTTCTGCATCTTCTATCATAGATAAAGCTATTCTATCTTTTATGCTTCCTCCAGGATTATTTTTTTCCAATTTTATCCACACTTGATGATTAGGAAATAATCTTTTAAGACGTACATGAGGCGTATTTCCGATAGTTTTTAAAATGCTATCAACTTTCATTTTTTTTTTTTTTTTGAATTATATCATAAAATTAATGGGGTCAGGAAAAGGACTATTATTTCTCATTTTAATTTCATTTTTTTGATATACTATAGAAAAAGGAGGGATACTTTTTGTAACCCAAACGTTCCCCCCAAGTACACTATCATGTCCTATTATAGTCTCTCCTCCTAAAACAGTTGCTCCAGCATAAATTGTAACTTTATCTTCTATTGTAGGATGACGTTTTGTATTTTCTAATTTTTTAGCTACATAAATAGCTCCTAAAGTTACCCCCTGATATATTTTTACTTTATCTCCTATTTTTGTACTAGAACCTATTACTATCCCTGTTCCATGATCAATAGCAAAAGCCTTTCCTATTTTTGCAGATGCATGAATATCCACTCCAGTTTTACTATGTGCATATTCTGTAATTAATCTTGGAAGAATTGGAATTTTTTGAATCCATAATTGATGTGCAATTCTATATAAAGCCGTTGCAAAAAAACCGGGATAAGAAAGAAAAATTTCTTCTATAATTGTAGCTGCAGGATCAGATTTTAATATTGCATTAGCATCTATTATCAATGTTCGATAAATATTAGGAACTTCCTGAAAAAAAGCTTGAGTAAGGTTATAAGAATCTTTTTTATTTATATTCAATTCAATAAAAATTTCATATAAAAGTTTTTTTAATTTTTCGTATTTTTTACGAAAAAATACAACATCATTCAAAATATCCTGATTAGGAGTAAATAAAGTATGAAATAATGTTTTCACAAAATTTTCAGATTTACTCTTATTAGGATAAATACCTTTATTTCTATTATTTTCAAGTATAGTTTTTAAAAAATCTAACATTATTTATTTTATTTTATTGAATCATAAATACATAAAGAAGAAAATCCTATAAGAAGGAATATTTTTTTGTAAAATATTTTTATTATAAATTTTATATGATTTCTCAAAAAAATTATATATTTTTTTATCTACTTTATCACAAAATAAAAACCCTTCGAGTAATTCAAAGGGATGATAGGTTAATTAATTACATTCAATAAATAGTTACGTAAATATAAGAATTTCTTTTTTTTAAAAAACATATTATATTATAAAAAATTTTTGGAAATTATGAAAAAAATCAAAGTTTACAATCCTATAGTAGAAATAGACGGAGATGAGATGGCAAAAATTATATGGAAATATATAAAAACATATTTCATTCTTCCTTATTTAGATATAAATATTATTTATTTTGATTTAGGAATAGAAAATAGAAATATAACAAATGATCAAATTACTATAGATGCTGCTTATGCTATAAAAAAGTATAATGTAGGAATTAAATGTGCTACAATTACACCAGATGAAGATAGAATGAGAGAATTTCATTTAAAAAAAATGTGGAAATCTCCAAATGGAACTATTAGAAATATTGTTAATGGAACTATTTTTAGAGAACCTATTATAGTAAAAAATATTCCTCGTTTGATTTCAAATTGGACTAATCCTATATGTATCGCTAGACATGCATATGCTGATCAATATGAAGCCATAGATTTTATGGTTAAAGAAAAAGGAATTTTATATATTTCTTTTATTCCAGATGATAAAAATAAAAAAAATCAATCAATAAAATTTAAAATCCATCATTTTACAGATCCTGGTATTGCCATGGGCATGTATAATACAGATAAGTCTATCTATGGATTTGCTCGTTCTTGTTTTAATTATTCTGTATATAAAAAATGGCCTTTATTTTTATCTACAAAAAATACTATTTTAAAAGCATATGATGGTAATTTTAAAAAAATATTTCAAAATGTATATGAAAATGAATTCAAATCAAAATTTGAAAAATTACAAATTACTTATGAACATCGTTTGATTGATGATATGATTGCAAAAACAATTAAATCAAATGGAAAATTTATATGGGCTTGTAAAAATTATGATGGAGATGTATTATCGGATTGTATAGCACAAGGATTTGGTTCACTAGGAATGATGACCTCTATTTTACTTACTCCAGATGGAAAAACTTTAGAATCTGAAGCTATTCATGGAACAATTACTAGACATTATAGATTGCATCAAAATGGAAAAGAAACATCTACTAACCCTATTGCTTCTATTTTTTCTTGGACTAGAGGCCTTAGACATCGTGCCATTTTAGATAAAAATTTAGATTTGAAATCCTTTTCGGAAAATATGGAAAAAGCATGTATAGATTTTATAGAATCTGGAAAAATGACCAAAGATTTATTTCAATTATCTAAACAAAATGAAGAAAAAAATAACTATTTGAATACCAAAACTTTTCTTAAAGAACTCAAAATATTTTTTGATAAAAAAATAAACAAAAGAAATACATAATAATATATTTATTATGTTTTTAATAGTTTTTTCATAATTTCTTTTCTCCTAAATTTACTCAATAAATTTTTCGTAAAATGAGATATAAAAAAAATATTTTTTGGTTTATAAAATTTTTTGTTTCCATTAAAAATGGAATCTGGAATATGCAATGAAAAAGGCTTTCCTTCAATAACTAATACTATTTTTTCTCCTAAAATTTTATCTGGAATTGAGGATATAAAAAATCTTTTTTCATAAGGAATAAAAAAACTAATTTCTTTTTCTATTAATTCAGGAATAATTTTAATTCCACCACTATTAATTACATTGTCATATCTACCTATCCAAGTAAATGTATTTTCAGATATCATATGAACAATATCATTTGTTTGAAGAAATGAATCCATACAACATGTAGAAAAAATTTTCAAGCAATTCCTATCGTCTACACTTAAAATGATATCTTTAAATGATTTATAAAAAGTAGATCTGTTAGATCCATTGACTTTTTTCATAGCTATGTGGCCTGAAGTTTCTGTCATACCATAAGTAGCATAACAAATTGTTGAAATATTTTTCAATTTTTTTTCTAAAAAAATTGAAATAGAATATCCTCCTATTAAAACGATTTTAATATATTTCAAATATTTTAAACTAAAAAAAACTTGTACAGGAACCATTGATGTGATATCAAAATATTCTTTAATATTTTTTAAAGGATTAGATGATGGAGGAGTACAATATATTTTCCATTTAAAAATAATAGCACGAACTAAAAACATTTTAGATGCTATAAAATCTGGAGACAAACATAACAATCCTTTAATTCCTCTTTTTTTATTAAGTTTTAAAAATTCTACAGTTCTTACAGCTCTTTTATACATATGTTCTTTACGTAAAGAAAGAATTTTAGGAATTCCTGTTGTTCCAGAAGATAGAGATAATATTATAGGTTTATTATTAAACCAATCTTTTAAAAAAGAAAAAATAGATTTTTTCCAATTATTATTTTTTTCATTTTGTTTTTTTAAAATAAAAGAAGAAAATATTTTTTCTTTTGAAGAAAAATCGATCCACATTTTTTATTTTAATAATGTTTCTATTTTCCATTTTATAAATGGATTATACCAAATAATCCCTTTCTTTATTTCTAAAGGAGAAATCCAATTTTTTGGATATAGCTCTCCTGTATTTAATCCATGTGTATTAAAATTATTATATTTTTTCTGCATTATAAAGGTCCATTGAGCAATCGCATTAATTCCGATATTACTCTCTAAAGAAGAACTAATATACCATTTTATTTTTCTTTTATTAGCTTCCAGTATCCATTCTTCAGATCCAAAAAATCCACCATTTATACTAGGTTTTAGTATAATATATTGAGGACTAATAATATCCAATAATTTTTTTTTTTTTTTTAATTCATAAATATTTACTAATTCTTCGTCTAATCCTATAGGTAATTTTGATTTTTTACATATTTTTTCCATATCCTTCCAGTTTCCAGATAATATGGGTTGTTCTATTAAATCAATAATTCCTAAATCATAAAATTTATTTAAATAATAAAAAACTTTTTTAGTTTTTTTAAAACAACCATTTGCATCTAAACGTATTTTTATAAATGGATATTTTTTTTTTATTTTTTTTAAAATAAGATATTGGTCATCAATAAATTTTATATTTATTTTCATTTTTATCAATGAAAAACCTTTAATAATTTGATCTTCTATTTTTTCTATTGCGTATTTTTTTTCTTTTTTAAAAGAATTTAACCAAATTAAACTATTTATAGAAATTCCCTTTCTACCAGAAGTAAATTCAGAGTGGTATAATATAGGAAACTTATTTTTTAAGCTTAAAAAAGCTTGTTCTAATCCAAATAAAATAGATGAATAAGAAATATGTTTATAATAAAAAGAAATTTCTATCTTCTTTAAAAACAGAATTTTTTTGGAAATATTTTTTAATTCCAATTCAAATTTTTTTAAGTTTTTTAAAGCAAATTGATCTAATATTGGATTACACTCTCCTATTCCTATTTTATTTTTTTGTGTTAAAATAATAAACCATATAATATTTTTTTGAAATATTCTATTAGAATTAAATATTTTTTTTTTAAAAAAAAATATTTGTTTTTTTAAAAAACAATTCAATTTCTAAATTTTTTCATTCATTAAACACATATAGTTTTTCCTTTTTCTAATAAAATTAATTCTTTCCCTTTTTCAAAAAACTTTTTTTTTGCTTTTTCTTGATCAATTTGAATATCTTCAAAAGTATCATAATGAACTCCTAATATTTTTTCAGATTTCAAAAAATTTGAAGCAATAATAGCTTCTTCTATATCCATAGTATATTTCCCTCCTATTGGTAAAATAGAAAGTTTTAATTTTCCAAAATAAGGAATAAGTTTCATTTCATACATAACAGATGTATCTCCTGATAAATATAGATTTCCTTCATCTGTATGTAAAAGGAAACCTCCTGGATTTCCTCCATAAGTACCATCGTTAAAAACACTAGAATGAGTAGCCCAAGTATATTTTAATTTTCCAAAAGGAAATGAGACAAAAGAACCATAGTTGATTCCATATGTTTTTATTCCTTTTTTGTAAAAGAAATTAGATATTTCATAATTAGAAATAACTAAAATATCATGAAAATTACGTGAAAATAATTCTACATCGGATACATGATCGTAATGTGCATGAGTTAATAAAATATAATCTATTTTTGGAAAAAATTTTAAAAAATTTATATTGTTATAAATAGGATTTCCAGAAAAAAAAGGGTCTATCAATAAATATTTTTCATGTATTTCTAATATACATGTACTATGAGAAAAAAAGGTAATTTTCATATAATAATTTTTTTTTAATTTAAAAAACAAATTCCTATACTAAATCCATATAAAAAAATAAGTATCACTAATTTTTTCAATTCTAAATCAAATATTTTATTTTCTTTTATAAAAATTATATTTCGAACATGCAATATCAAAAAGATAAAAATAAAAATAAAAAAAAAACATTGGCAAACAGTTTTTTTATTCAAAAAAATAAAATATCCTCCTAAAAATATTGATATTAATATAATAAATGTATGATATAATTTAGCATATTCTATCCCCAACCATACAGGTATAGTATATTTTTTGTTTTCACGGTCATTATCCAAATCTCTCATATTATTTAGATTCAAAACTCCTACGTTTAAAAAACCTATAGATAAAGAAAGAAAAAATATATCCATAGATAAAATATGTGTATACAAAAAATAACTTCCTTCCACTGAAAGAATTCCAAAAAAAATCATAACAAATAAATCTCCCATTCCTGTTATATATCCATATGGACGAGATCCAATAGAATATCTTATTGAACTATATATACATACTAGAATTCCTAAAAAATAAATAAAAAAAATTAAAATATTTTTCCATAAAATAGTCTGAAAAAGCAAAAAAAGACCAGAGAAAAAAGATAATACAGAAAATATAAAAATAGCTTTTTTCATTTCTGATAAAGAAATTAAACCACATTGAATTGTTCTTTTAGGACCTATTCGTCTAAAATTATCTACTCCTGTTATACTATCTCCATAATCATTTGCAAAATTTGCTAAAATTTGTAATAATAAAGCAGTAGTAATACTTAGAATATAAGTAATTATACTTACGTTTTTTCTAGATTGAGAAATAAAAAAACTCAAAGTTATTCCAGAAAGAGATAAAGGTAAAGTATGAATACGAGCTGCACTAATCCAATATTTTAATTTCATAAAAATTTCGTAAATTTTTTAAAATTTGGAGTTCTTTTTTCTAAAAAGGCTTTTTTTCCTTCTTGAGATTCTTCCATTAAATAAAACATTAAAGTAGCGTCTCCTGTTAATTGCATTAAACCATGTTGTCCATCCAATTCAGCATTTAAACTTCGTTTTATCATTCTTAAAGACATTGGACTTCTTTTCTGTATAATTTTACACCATTCTATAGTTTTTTTTTCCAATTCCTTTTTCTTTACTACTTTATTGATCAATCCCATTTCTAAAGCTTCTTTAGCTGTATATTCTTTACATAAAAACCACATTTCTCGTGTTTTTTTTTGTCCAATATGACGAGCTAAATATGAACATCCAAATCCACCATCAAAAGAGCCAACTTTTGGACCTACTTGACTAAAAATAGCATTATCAGAGGCTATTGTCAAATCACAAACAACATGTAAAACATGCCCTCCTCCTATTGCATATCCATTAACCATAGCTATAACCGGTTTAGGAATTTCTCTTATTTTTTTATAAAAATCTAAAATATTTAATCTTGGAATTCCATCTTTACCTAAATATCCACCCATTCCTCTTGTAGTTTGGTCGCCTCCAGAACAAAAAGATTTTTCTCCAGATCCAGTTATAATTAATACATCTATATCATTTCTATTTCCACATATATCTATAGCATCTATCATTTCATTAACTGTTTCTACACGAAATGCATTATGACACCATGGTCTATTAATCTCTATTTTAGAAATACCTTCTCCAAAAAAAAATAAAATATCTTCATATTTTTTAACAGATATCCAATTTATACTAGAATTCATAATAAAAAAATTAAAAATTGATGTTTATTTTTATTATACAAAATAACAAAAAAATATATTTTCATGTTATGTACCAAAATATATTATTTATATCTACAGGAGTTTTAATAAGTATTATAGAAATGATTTTTTTCATAAAATTTATGAAAAAATGGTTTTCGGAAATACAATTTATTCCATTAAAAAAATTTCAGTATCTTTTAACTGAAGCTCCTACTGAATTTTTTATAGTTTTAATTTTTTCTTATGCTTCTAGTGCATTATTAGGAAGTATGATAACTGCTTTCTTTATAAAAAATGCGAAAAAAGCTTATGCTATATTAACTGGATTTATTTTATTTATCATTACATTATTTCATATGTTTTTTTATCCATTTCCATTATGGTTTAAAATAATAATACATCCTATTCTTTTAATTTTTTCATGTATAGGAGGAAATATTATAGAATTTTTACAAAGAAAAAAATGGATAAATTAATAAATAAATAAATCCAGACATATATCCTATTAAAGCAATCCAACTTATTTTTTTTAAATACCAAAAAAAATCTATTTTTTCCATACTCATAGCCGATACACCAGAAGCAGATCCTATAAGAAGAAGGCTTCCTCCTGTTCCAGAAACATAAGCAATAAAATGCCATAAATCATGATTTATGGGATAAGAAAACATATTTATAGTAGCGGCTACTAAAGGAACATTATCTATAATAGAAGAAATTAATCCAAATAAAAAAATTGTAATTTTCCATGTAAAAACAGTTTCATTAATCCAATGAGATAAACTATATAATTTTCCTATAGATTCTAATGAAGAAACAGAAAGTAAAATACCAAAAAAAAATAAGATACTAGATATATCTACTTTTTTAAGTATTTCATCTAAAATAGATTGATCTCTATATTTCTTAGAAACTATAAAAAGCATAATTCCTAAAGAAAACATTATTCCCATATACGGAGGAATTCCAATTATAGTTTTAAAAAATGGAACAAGCAACATTAAAAATAAACCTAACTTTAACATAAAAAAACCTCTACTTAGATAATATTTTGATATATCATTTTTTTTTATTTGAATATTTCCATTAAAAATAGGCATATAAGATGCTATTAAAGTAGAAATAAACATACATAATACAGATGGAATGAATAATTTTTTTATAAGAGAAGTTGTAGTTACTTTATTAGAAATCCATAACATAGTTGTTGTTATATCTCCAATTGGAGACCAAACTCCTCCTGCATTAGCAGATATAATAACTAAACCTAAATAATATAAACGATTTTTGTAATTAGAAATCGTTTTTTTCAAAATGGAAATTAAAACCATAGTAGCTGTAAGATTGTCTATTATAGCAGATAATAAAAAAGAAACTATACTTATAATCCATAAAAATTTTCGTTTTGTATTCGTGAAAATTAATTCTTTAATAGCTTCAAATCCAGAATATCTTTCAATAATAGCAATAATAGACATAGCTCCAATAAGAAAAAAAACAATTTCAGATACTTTTCCTAGATGAAATAATAATAAATATTTAGAATCTTTTTTTAAAATTAAATGTTTTCCTAATTCATATTCATATACAGGAATATCTAAGAATATAATTAAAGACCAACAAATAACGGCCATCAAAATAGATGGAATAACTTTATTTACAGAAATATAATTTTCAATAGTAATCAATAGATATCCAAAGATAAAAATTAAGATTATCATTGATTTTATATTTCCCTATTATTCTATATTGATGAATATTTAACTCCATTTTGAATAAAATGAATATTTTCCAAGTGTATTTTCAATACGTAATAATTGATTATATTTTGAAATTCGTTCGGAACGACATAAAGAACCTGTTTTAATTTGTTCAATATTAAATGCAACAGAAAGATCTGCTATAAAAGAATCTTCAGTATCTCCAGAACGATGAGAAATAATACTTTTATATTTATTTTTTTTAGCTATATTAATTGTTTCAATTGTTTCTGTTAAAGTTCCTACTTGATTAAGTTTAATTAAAATAGAATTTGCAATTTTTTCTTTTACTCCTTTATTTAATCTTTTTGCTTGTGTAACAAAAATATCATCTCCAACTAATTGGATTTTATCTCCCATTTCGTGAGTCAGTAATTTCCATCCTTCCCAATCATTTTGATCCATTCCATCTTCAATAGATATAATTGGATATTTTCTAATTAAATAAGATAAATAACGAACGTGTTCTTCTTTTGATTTTATATTGGTTTCTTTTTTTGATTTTTTAAAATGTGAATAATCGTATTGATTATTTTTATAAAACTCAGAAGCTGCACAATCTATAGCTATTGCTATTTGATCATAAGGTTCATAATTTGCTATATGTATAGCTTCTAATATAGTATCTAGTACTTCTTCAATTCCATTATCAAAATTAGGAGAAAAACCACCTTCATCTCCTACATTTGTAGAAAAACCTTTTTCATCTAAAATATTTTTTAAATGATAAAAAACTTTATGACCCATTTGAAGTGCTTCTATAAAAGAATTTGCTTTTACAGGAACTATCATAAATTCTTGAAAAATTATAGAAGAAATATTTGAATGTTTTCCTCCATTTACAATGTTTATTAAAGGAATGGGAAGTGAATAGGTATAAACCCCTCCTATATATTTATAAAGAGGAAGATTTAATTCATTAGATGCTGCTTTTGCAGTTGCTAAAGATACAGCTAAAATAGCGTTAGAACCCAATCTTTTTTTGTTTATTGTTCCATCTAATTTTAACATTAGTTGATCAATACAAATTTGATCTAAAATAGATTTTCCAATCAATTCAGGAGCAATAATGTCATTAACATTTTGAATTGCTTTTAATACTCCTTTTCCAAAAAAAATATTTTCTTTATTATCACGTAATTCAAAAGTTTCATATTTTCCTACTGATGTTCCAGACGGAACAGAAGCACGTCCTAATATGTCATTTTCTGTTATCACATCCACTTCTACAGTAGGATTTCCTCTAGAATCCAATATTTGTCTAGCTTGAATACTTTTAATTTTACTCATTATTCAATTTTTTATTTTTTTTCTTACTTCTTCTTATTCTTATAGACTTTTTTTCTTTTTTATGAGTATAAATTTTATTGAAATCTACTAATTCTATAAGAGAAAGAGAAGCATGATCGCCAGTACGGAATCCAATTTTAATTATTCTAGTATATCCTCCAGTACGTTCTCGTACTTTTTGAAAAGTATCTTTAAATAATTCTGATACCGCTATTTTATCTTTTAAATATGAAAAAATATTTCTTTTAGAATGAGTAGTATCAATTTTTGATTTTGTAATAATAGGTTCCACATATTTTCTCAAGGCTTTTGCTTTAGCTAAAGTAGTAAAAATTCTTTTTTTTTTGATAAGAGAAGAAGCTATATTAGAAAGAAGAGATTTACGATGTCCATATTTTCTTCCTAAATGATTATTCTTATTTCTATGATTCATTAATAATTTAGTATGTGTTTGTTTTTTCTTTCAATTTTTTTAACTGAAATTCTTCTATATTCATTCCAAAATATAAACCTTTTTCTTTCATTTTATTTTCTAATTCATCTAAAGATTTTTTTCCAAAATTTCTCATTTTCAACATATCGTTCCTTTTGCAACTTACTAAATCTTCTATAGTTGTTATAGAAGCAGATTCTAAACAATTTTTTGTACGAACAGAAAGATCCATATCATTTAATTTTGATTTTAACAATGCTCTAATTCTAACAAATTCTTCGTTATGTTTTTTATCCTTATTAATTTTTTCTTGTTTTTTTTCTCCTATTTTATCATAAGAAAATATAGAAAAATATTGAATTAATATTTTAGAAGCCTCCATTAAAGCTGATTTTGGACAAATAGACCCATCTGTTTTAATCTCTAATGAAAGATTTTCAAAATCTGTTTTTTGTCCTACACGACAATTTTCTATTGTATATTTCACATTTTTAATAGGAGTAAAAATAGAATCTATGGAAATAGATTCTATTGAAGAAACTTCACAATTTTTATTTTTCTTATTTTCTTCTGCAGGAACATAACCTCTTCCTTCTTCAATAGTAAAACTTATTTCTAAAGGAATTGATTCATCTTTATGACAAAGGATTAAATCTTCATTTAAAATTTGAAATCCAGAAATAAATTTGTTTAAAATTTTTCCTGTTACTTTTTTTCCATAATTTATGGAAGCATTTACAACCTCTTTACAAGTTCCTGATATTTTTTGTTTAAAACGAAATTTTTTAAAATTTAAAACTATTTCAGTTACATCCTCAATTACTCCTTTTATAGTAGAAAATTCATATTTAATTCCTTTAATCTTAATAGAAGTAACTGCAAATCCTTTTAAAGAACCTAATAAAACTCTTCTTAATGCATTTCCCAATGTAATCCCATATCCAGGCTCTAAAGGTTTTAAATGAAAAACTCCTTTTTTATCTGAAAATTCAGATATTGTAATTCTATCAGGTTTTACAAAATTTAGAATAGCCATTTAATTTACTACTTACTTTACTATATTTATTTTGAATAAAATTCAACAATTAATTGTTCTTTGATATTTTCTGGAATTTGAATTCTTTTAGGAATCATTCTAAACATCCCAAACATATTTTTTTCATCTAAAACTAGCCATTCTACTAATGGTCCTGTTTTTTTATTATATATGGAATTTAATATAACAGGATGTTTTTTAGATTTTTCCTTAATTTCTATTTTATCCCCTGGTTTTAATCTAAAAGATGGAATATTCACTATTTTATTATTAACGATGATATGTCTGTGAGAAACAATCTGACGAGCAGAAGATCGAGATGGAGCGAATTTTAACCTAAAAACTATATTATCTAAACGACTTTCACATGCTTGCAATAATAACTCTCCAGTTATTCCTTTTTTTCTTGAAGCCTCAAAAAATAAACTTTCAAATTGTCGTTCTAATATTCCATAAGTATATCTTGCTTTTTGTTTTTCTATTAATTGAATAAAATATTCTGAACGTTTACCTCTACGACGATTATTTCCGTGTTGTCCAGATGGATATTTTCTTCTTTCAAAATATTTATCTTCTCCGTAAATACATTCTCCGAATCTTCTAGAAATTTTAGTTTTAGGTCCTATATATTTTGCCATAATTTTTTTATCTTGAAAAAATATCAAACTCTCCTCCTTTTAGGAGGACGACAACCATTATGAGGTAATGGAGTTATATCCTTTATTATCGTTACTGTAATTCCAGAATTACTTAATGCACGTATAGCTGCATCTCTTCCTGCGCCAGGTCCTTTAACTTTAACTTCTACTTTTTTAAGCCCAGCATTTAATCCTTTTTTTGCTACATTTTCTGCTACCATTTGAGCTGCATATGGTGTATTTTTTTTAGAACCTTTAAAATTCATTTTTCCAGCAGAAGACCATGCTATCACATCACCTTTTTTATTTGTTAAGGTTATAATAATATTATTAAAAGTAGCTTGAATATGAGCTTCCCCTAAAGAATCTACGATAACTGATTTCTTTTTGTTATTTTTCGCCGATGATGATTTTACCATATTATTATTTTGTGATTTTTCTCTTATTTGCTACCGTTTTCTTTTTTCCTTTTCTAGTTCTACAATTATTTTTTGTTTTTTGTCCTCTTAATGGTAAGCTTTTTCTATGTCTAGTACCTACATAACATCCTATATCCATTAATCGTTTGATATTAAGTTGTATTTCAGACCTTAATTCTCCTTCAATTTTTACGTAATCAGATATATGTTTTCTAATCTTACTAATATCATCATCAGACCAACTTTTTACTTTTTTATTTTCATCTATTCCAATAGAACAAAGTATTTTTTTTGATAAACTTCTCCCTATTCCATAAAGATAAGTAAGACCAATAACGCCTCTTTTAGATCTTGGAAGATCTATTCCAGATATTCTTATAGACATAATAGTATAACACAATAATAAATTGTTTATTTTCTTTTATTTTATTTACCTTATTTTTCCTTATTTTTACCTTTTACCACTATTGCCCTTACCCTTGTTTTTGTTTAAATCTAGGATTCTTTTTATTAATAATACGAAGTCGTCTTTTTCTTCTAACTATTTTACAATTATCAGTTCTTTTTTTCAAAGATGCTCTTGTTTTCATAAATGAAAAAATTTAATTTTATTATATGATTAATATCTATAAGTTATTCTTCCTCTTTCTAAATCATAAGAAGACATTTCCAATCTTACTTTATCTCCTGGCAAGATTTTTATGTAATGCATTCTCATTTTTCCTGAAATATGAGCTTTAACAATACATCCATTTTCTAGTTCTACACGAAACATTGCATTTGGAGATGAATCAATAATAATTCCATCAACCTCAATATGCTTTTGTTTAGCCATATTAAATTTTTTATATAATTTACACAAAAAATTATTATCCAATACAATTTATCTACTACTACGATATTTCATCATCATTAGTCCATCATAATGATAATTTAAAAGATATATATTCACTTGTTGTGATATATCTAAAATTACACCTACTACAATTAATAATGAAGTCCCTCCATAAAATAAAGCAAAATTTTGAGTAAATCCTATACGAAAAACTATAGATGGAAATATGGCTATTATTGCCAATAAAATAGCTCCAGGTAATGTAATGATTGATAAAACATGATCTATATATTCAGAAGTTTCTTTTCCAGGTTTAATTCTAGGTATATGTCCTCCATTTCTTTTTAAATCATTAGCCATTTGATTTACTGGAATAGCAATAGCTGTATAAAAAAAAGTAAAAACTATAACTAATATAAAAATAGTTAAATTATACCATAATCCATAAATATCTTGAAAAAGATAAAAAAAATTTCTAATTTTCATGTTTTTTATATAATTAGAAAAAGTTAATGGAAACAACATAATAGCTTGAGAAAATATGATAGGCATAACACCAGCTGATGTCATCTTTAATGGAATATATTGATGTTTTTTATGAATTAAATGAGAATGATTTAAGTCTAAACTCCCCGAATACTTATAATGAGATACATATTGTACTGGAATTTTTCTAATTGCTTGAATAATTATAACAGAAAATAAAATAACTAATAACCATAACAAAAATTCAAAAAATAAAATTATTAAACCTCCATTTCCAATTTCTAATCTATTAAAAACTTCTTTTCTTATAGCATCTGGAAAGCGTGCTATGATTCCGGACATAATAATTAAAGAAATCCCGTTTCCTATTCCTTTATCTGTAATTTTATCTCCTAACCACATAGTAAATAAAGTTCCTGAAGTTAAAATTATTATCCCTATAGTCCAAAATAAGCTTTTTCCATAAAAAGTATTTAAATCGATTAAATAAGTAGCTTTGGAGGAATGAAAAGGAATAAATTGTTGAGTTAAAGAAATAAGATATACAGGTGCTTGAATGAAACATATAAGGACAGTTATCCATCTAGTAATAAAACTAATCTGTTTTCTTCCACTTTCTCCATCTCTTTGTAATTTTTGTAAATAAGGAATAATTATACACATTAATTGTATTATAATAGAAGCAGATATATAAGGCATAATACCTAATGCAAAAACTGATGCACGATTAAAGGCCCCTCCTGTAAAAGAAGATAAAATTTGCATTAACCCCTTAGAGCTTGAATGAAACTTTTCTACAAAATCACTAATTCCCAAAGGATTAATTCCTGGAATAGGAACATAAGCACCGAAACGGTATACTAATAATAAAATTAAAGTAATTCCTATCTTTTTTCGTAATTCTTTTACGTTCCAAATATTGAAAAAAGCTATTATAAAATTATTCATAATATTATTATTACATAAATATAGCTTTTCCCCCTATTTTTTCTATGGAAGACAAAGCTTTTTTGCTAAATTTATGTGCATATACTTTTAATGAATTATGAAGTTCTCCTCTTCCTAAGATTTTGATAAGATCATTTTTTCTAGCTAAATTATTTTTTAAATAAAATTCTTTATTGACAACATTATTTTCTTGTTTTTTATTAATCTTATTAATACAGTTTTGTACTGTATCTAAATTAATTACAACAATTTTTTTTTTTTTAATATTTTTCTTAAATCCAAATTTTGGGATTCTTTTATGAAGAGGCATTTGTCCACCTTCAAATCCTTTTTTTTTAGAAAAACCAGATCTAGATTTTGCTCCTTTATGTCCTCTTCCACAAGTACCTCCTTTTCCTGAACCCTGTCCTCTTCCCAATCTTAATTTTCCTTTTTTAGACCCTTTGTTTGGATGTAAATAACTAATACTTAAATAATTTTTATCCATCATATACTTTTTTTATAGTAATTCCTCTTTGTTTTGCTATAAGATAAACATCTCTCATAAAGCTTAAGGCTTTAATTGTAGCTTTTATAACATTATGATGATTAGAGGATCCTTTAGATTTAGATAAAACATTCCGTAATCCTACGGCTTCAAGAACAGCTCTTATAGGCCCTCCAGCAATTATTCCTGTTCCATCAGAAGCTGGTTTAATAAGAATACGTGCTCCTCCATATTTAGATTCTTGTTCATGAGGAACCGTTCCATTGGAAATATAAACTTTACAAAGATTTCTTTTTGCTTGTTCTCCAGCTTTATGGATAGCATCAGGAGCTTCTTTAGATTTTCCAAAACCATAACCTACTATTCCGTTTTCATTACCTTTAATAACAATAGCACTGAAACTAAAATATCTTCTCCCTTTAGTAACTTTACACACTCTTGTTACTCCAATTAATTTTTCTTTTAATTCTGATCCTATATATTTTATTTTTTTTTCATGCATATTTTAAAAATCTAATCCTATTTTTCTAATCCCTTTAGCTAAAGATTTAATCCTACCATGATATAAATATTTTCCTTTATCAAATACTAATTTTTGTATGTTTAATTCTTTTATTCTGATTCCTAATAATTTTCCTACTTCATATGATGATTCTATTTTATTTTTTTTGTATTTACTAATTTTTTTTTCTCTTGAGGAAGATGAAACTAAAGTAGTTCCAGATAAATCATCTATAATTTGTGCATATATCTCTTTATTGCTTCTAAATACAGAAATCCTAGGTCTATCTTGAGTTCCAAAAATTTTTTTATTTTTTTTTTTCATTTTAATTTATTTCTAATAAAAAAAAATTATTTTAAGCAGATTTTCCTGCTTTTCTTCGAATTTCTTCTCCAAAATATCTTATTCCTTTTCCTTTATAAGGTTCTGGAACTCTGAAAGTTCTAATTTTTGCCGCTATTATTCCTAATAATTGTTTATCATAAGATTTTAAAATAATAAAGGGATTTTTTCCTTTTTCAGATTGAATTTCTACATTTATTTCTTTAGGAAGCTTCATCATAATATTATGAGAAAAACCTAAATTTAGGTCTAAAATTTCTCCATTATAATAGGCTTTATATCCAATTCCTACTAATTCCAATTTTTTTTGAAACCCTTTTGAAACTCCCATGATCATATTATTAATTAATACATGATATAATCCATGTAAGGATTTTGATTTTTTATTTTCTTGATTTCTGGTAATTAATAATTTATTTTGATATAAATTCAATTGAAAATTTTTTGAAATTTTTTGACTTAAACTACCTAAAAATCCTTTTACGAATATTTCGTTATCAACAATTTTTAAATTTACATTTTTAGGAATAAAAATGGGTTTTTTTCCAATTCTAGACATTTTTTTAATTTTTAATTAATTAAATAATAAAAAATAAAATTATTAATTAATAATCAATATATATAACATAATATCTCTCCTCCTATTTTTTTCTTTTTTGCTTGTTTATCTGTAATAACTCCACTAGAAGTAGAAATGATAGCAATACCTAATCCATTCAATACTCTAGGTATACTTGTATATTTACAATATTTTCTTAATCCTGGTTTACTAATTCTAATAATTTTATGAATTACAGGTGTTTCTTTTTTATAATACTTTAAAGCTATTTTAATTATTTTTTTGTTTTTTTCTATTTTATAATCTAAAATATATCCATTTTCTAATAAAACACGAAGAATTTCTCTTTTTATATTAGAAAATGGAACTTCAAGGAGTTTATGTTTAACCAAACTAGAATTACGAATTCTAGTTAAAAAATCCGCTATTACATCCATATATAATAATATATATTTTTATTTTTATCACCAACTTGCTTTTTTTATTCCAGGAATAAGCCCTTGAGAAACTAATTTTCTAAAAACAATACGAGAAACTCCAAACTGACGCATATATCCTCTACATCTTCCAGTAATAGAACATCTATTTCTTAATCGAACAGGAGAAGCATCTCTAGGTAATTTTTGTAATAATTCATAATTTCCAGCTTTTTTCAAAGCTTTTCTTTTGTTTTCATATTTCAAAACCATTTTTTCTCTTTTCTTTTGTCTTGCTTTAACCGATTCTTTAGCCATTTTTATTTTTTTTAAAAGGAATTCCAAACAAAGATAAAAGACTTTTAGCTTCCTCTTTTTTTCTTGTAGAAGTAACAAATGTTATATTCATTCCCATATTTTTTTTAATTTTATCAATATTTATTTCAGGATAAATCATTTGTTCCATAATTCCCATATTATAATTTCCATAATCATCAAAGCTATTTCCTTTTACTCCATTAAAATCTCTAACTCTAGGTAAAGAAACAACAATAAGTCTTTCCAAAAATTCATACATTTTTATTTTTCTTAAAGTAACTTTAACTCCTATAGGCATTCCTTTTCTAAGTTTAAAACCTGATTCATCATGTTTAGAATAACAAAAAATAGCTTTTTGTCCTGTAATATTCGTTATTTCATTCATAGAATAATCTATGATTTTTTTATCAAAAACAGAAAAACCAATTCCTTGATGTACAACTATTTTTTTTAATCTAGGAACTTCCATAATAGAACGATACTTAAATTTTTTTATTAAAATAGGAATTATTTTTTCTTTATAAAGTTTTTGTAATTTAGATCGATAAATCATTATTTATTTCTATTTAATCTTTTTTAGATTAGATACATGTATAGGGGCTTCTTTTTCTACAATTCCACCTTTAGGTTTTACTGGTGTAGGTTTGGTATGTCTTTTAATCATATTTACTCCCTGAATAATAGCTTTATTTTTTTTTGAAAAGATTTTTACAATTATACCTTCAGTTCCTTTATGATTTCCTGATAAAATCAATACCTTATCTTTTATTTTTATTTTTTTCATGAAAAAATAATTTTTTATAAAACTTCTTGTGCTAAAGAAACAATTTTCATGTATTCTTTTTCTCTAAGTTCTCTTGCTACTGGACCAAAAATTCTTGTTCCCATTATTTCTCCAGAGGTATTAATTAGTACACAAGCATTATCATCAAAACTTATGTAAGATCCATCTTTTCTTCTAGTTCTATTTTTCGTTCTGATTACTACAGCTTTACATACTTGTCCTTTTTTTACTATATTTCCACCAGAAATAGCAATTTTTACGGTAACTACTACCGTGTCTCCCAGTGAAGCGTATCTTTTTTTTGTTCCACCTAAAACTCGAATAATTAAGACTTCTTTAGCTCCTGTATTATCCGATACTTTACATCTAGACTCTTGTTGTAACATTATTCATGATTTTTTAAAAATCTTAACTAATCTCCAACATTTTTTTTTACTTACTGGACGTGTTTCCATAATATTTACTTTATCTCCATTTTTAGAAATGTTTTTTTCATCATGAACCATATATTTTTTATTTCTTAAAATACTTTTTCCATAATATCTATGTTTTACTTTTTTAATCTCATATACCACAACAGTTTTATTCATTTTATCACTTATAACTATTCCTTGTCTTTGTTTTCTAAAATTTCGAATTTTTTTTTCAGGTTGTTGATATATCATTAATTTTCTTATTATATTCTGTTTTTAATTTAGCAATGTTTTTTCTAAAAAATTTAATTTTCATAGGGTTTTTTAATGTTTTAATATGATGATGAAATTTAAGATTTTGATAATCTTTTTGATATTGATCGATTTTTTTTCTTAAATCATGAATCGATAATTTTTTCACATCTAAACTATTCATAGTTTTCTTTCATAAAGAATCATAAGAAATAATAAATTTCATTTTTATAGGAAGTTTTTGAGCCGCTAGTCTTAAAGCTTCTTTTGCTATATCCATTTCTACTCCATCTATTTCAAATAGTATCCTGCCAGGTTTAACTACAGAAACCCAAAATTCAACAGGTCCTTTTCCTTTCCCCATACGTACTTCTTGTGGTTTTTTTGTAGCGGGTTTATCAGGAAAAACATTAATCCATAATTTTCCTTCTCTTTTCATATATCTTGTAGCAGCAATTCTTGCTGCCTCTAGTTGTCTTGCAGTAATCCAAGCACCTTCTAAAGCTTTAATTCCATATAATCCTCTAGAAAGAAGAAACCCTTTTTTAGCATTTCCACGAATCCTTCCTTTTTGTTTTTTTTTATATTTTGTTTTTTTTGGTTGTAACATAGTATTAATAAAAAATTTATAAAAATATATAAAATATTATTTATTTTTTTTTCTATTAAAATGATAGGATTTATATCCTCTTTTTTGTCTTTTTTGATTTCCTATTTGTCTTTTCTGAATTCCTAATAATGGAGATAAATCTATTTTACCATATATTTCTCCTTTCATTATCCATACTTTAACCCCTATGCTTCCATAAACAGTATGAGCTACTGACATATGGTAATCTACATCGGCACGAAAGGTTCCAAGAGAAATTCTTCCTTCTTTATAAGTTTCACACCTTGCCATTTCTGATCCATTAAGTCTTCCAGAAATCTGTATTTTTATACCTTGAGCATTCATTCTCATAGCAGAAAGAATAGATAATTTAATTGATTTTTTGTAAGAAATTCGATTTTCCAATTGTCTAACTAAACTTTTAGCAACTAATGGAGCATCTAACTCAGGACGTTTCACTTCAGAAATATTAATTTGTACTTCTTTTTTAGTAAGTTTTTTTAATTCTTTTCTTACTGTATCTACTTCGTCTCCTCTTTTTCCTATTACAAGAGCTGGTCTTGATGTTCTAATCGTAATTGTTATAAATTTTAAGGTCCTTTCTATAAAAATACGGGATATTATTCCTTTTGGAAATCTAGCTTCTATATATCTTCTGACTTTAAAATCTTCTTGTATTCTATCTTTATAATTATTACACCAACTAGATTGCCATCCTGTTATAATTCCCAAACGATTAACGATTGGATTTGTTTTTTGTCCCATAAAAACTATGTTTTTTTTCTTTTGTTATATAAAAAAACTGTAATATTACTCGATTTTTTCCTTATTCTATGACCTCTACCTTGAGGAACAGGACGTAATCTTTTTAAGGTTTTTCCTTGATTTACTATAATTTTTTTTATATATAATAAATATTCTTGATTTTCAAAATTAGATTGATTATGTTTTGTTTTCCAATTAGAAAGTAAAGAAAAAAGTAATTTTTTGAAAATTAAAGAAATTCTTTTTTTTTTACTATGAGTTAAAAGATCCAAAGCTAAATAGATTTCTTTGTTTCGAATTAAATTTGCTATCAATCTCATTTTTCTAGGAGAATTTCTTACTCCCTTTAGAGAAGCTGAAACTACATTAGTTTCCTGTTTCATATCCTCCTAATTTTTTATTTTCAATTTGTTTTTTGACCCTGAATGTCCTCTAAAAATACGTGTAGGAGAAAATTCTCCAAGTTTATGACCAATCATATTTTCCGTAATATATACATTAATAAATTGTTTTCCATTGTGAATAGCAAAAGTTTGTCCTACAAAATCAGGTAAAATAGTAGAAGGTCTAGACCAAGTTTTAATTATCGTTTTTTTCTCTAATTTTATATTATTCAATACTTTTTTATATAATTTATGAGAAACAAATGGTCCTTTTTTTAAAGATCTTGCCATAATTGTAAATTTTTTATTTTTTTCTTTTTTGCAAAATATATTTGTTGGAATATCGTTTTTTAGAACGGGTTTTAAAACCTTTAGCAGGTTTTCCTTTTCTATTTCTAGGTATTCCTCCAGAAGCTTTTCCTTCTCCTCCTCCCATTGGATGATCTACAGGATTCATAGCAACTCCTCTTGTTCTAGGTCTTCTTCCTATGTGTCTTTTTTTTCCTGCTTTTCCATATGTTTCTAATTGATGATCAGGATTAGAAACAATTCCAATTGTAGCCATACAATTCTTTAAAATTAATCTAACCTCTCCAGAAGGAAGTTTTATTGTTACATATTTTTCATCTTTCGCAAATAATTGCGCAAATGATCCAGCACTTCTTGCGATTTTAGCTCCTTGTCCTGGATTAAGTTCTATACAAGAAATATTGGTCCCTAAAGGGATTTCACTTAAAAAAGTTGAATTTCCTATATTAAAAGATATATCTTTTCCGGAAATGACTTTTTGTCCTATTTTAATTCCTTCTATTGTTATCATATATCTTTTTTCTCCATCTTCATAATGAAGTAAAGAAATAAAACAAGATCGATTAGGATCGTATTCTATAGATTTAATGATAGCAGGAATTTTAAATTTATTTCTTTTAAAATCTATTTTTCTATATTTTTTTTTATGTCCACCTCCAAAATAACGCATAGTCATACGACCTATATTATTTCTTCCTCCAGATTTACACATTCCTTTTACTAAAGTTTTTTCAGAATCGAAACTTGTAAGTTGATCAAAACAATTTACAACTCTAAAACGTTGACCAGGTGTAATTGGTTTTAATTTTTTTATTGACATTAATTTTCTTTTTGATTTAAAAAATCAATTTTTTGATTTTCGTAAAACTGAACAATAACTTTTTTTAATCTATTAGTTTTTCCATAAAGAAAGCCTTTTTTAGTATATTTAGACTTATCCTTTTTAGGATAAATCATTGTTCTAATATTTTTTATAGAAAAACCAAACAATTCATTTATTTTTTTTTGTATTTTATTTTTATTACAATTTATATTTACAGAAAAAGTGAAACAATTATATTTATTTCCTTTATAAGATTTTTCTGTAATAAAAGGTTTTATTAAAATCATATTTTTATTAATGTATGGACAAAAACTGATAAATTTTTTCTATAGAATTTTCAAAAAAAATAATATATGGATAATTTATTAATGAAAAACAATCTAATTCATTTACACTTAATAACTTAAAATTTTTTAAATTTCTAGAAGATAAATATAAATTTTTATTTATTTCTCCAATTATCATTAACGATTTTTTATTTGTCAATTGTAAAGATTCTAATATTTTTAAAATAAATTTAGTTTTTGGATTATCTAATTTTAGATTTTCTATAATTAGAATTCTGTTATTTATTAATTTTTGTTCGATAAGAAATTTTCTAACTATATTTTTAGTACGTTTGTTTAATTTTATTATATATTTTCTGGGTTTAGGCCCAAAAACTCTTCCTCCTCCTCTGAAAATAGGGTTTTTTATATCCCCTTTTCTAGAACCTCCAGTTCCTTTTTGTCTATGTAATTTTTTAGTGCTTCCAGATAATTCTCCTCTTCCTTTAGACTTATGTGTTCCTTGGCGTTGAGCTAATAAAAATCTTTTAATCTCTAAATATAGAGAATGATTATAAGATTTTTTAAAAAAAGTAGTTTCGTGAAATTCTATTTTTTTATCAGTATAATTTCCTTTAATATCTAAAATTTTTAGTTTCATTCTTTTTTTTGAATCATTAAATATGAATTTTTATTTCCTGGAACTGAACCTTTTAAGATTATAATATTATAATTTATGTCTATTTTTAATATTTTTAAATTTTTAATAGTTACATTTTTTTTTCCCATTCTTCCAGCCATTTTCTTTCCTTTAAAAACACGTGATGGATCAGATCCAGCTCCTATTGATCCTGGAGCTCTTAAACGATTGTGTTGTCCATGAGTTTTTTCTCCAACTCCTGAAAAATTGTGTCTTTTAACTACTCCTTGAAAACCTTTTCCTTTAGAAACTCCTTTTACATTAACTAATTCTCCTTCTTTGAAAAGATCTATTTTTATTAAACTTCCTAAAAGAAAATTAGATATTTTATTTATTTTAAATTCTAACAATTTTTTTTTGGGAGATAATCCTGCTTTTTTAAAATGATTAAATAAAGATTTGTTAGTTTTTTTAATTTTTAGATCATCTACTCCTAATTGAATAGAAGAATAACCATCATTTTCTACTGTTTTTATCTGAACAATATAACAAGAACCTACTTGAATAATTGTACATGGAACATGTTCTCCACTTACTAAAAATATTCTAGTCATTCCTATGTTTTTTCCTATTAATCCATTCATATCCTTATACTTTTATTTCTGCTTCTACTCCACTTGGCAATTCCAATTTCATTAAAGCATCTACTGTTTTAGATGAAGCATTATGAATTTGTAAAAGTCTTTTATGAGTAGGAAGAAAGAATTGTTCTCTTGATTTTTTATTTACATGAGGAGAACGTAATACCGTAAATACTTTTTTTTCAGTAGGTAAAGGAACGGGTCCGTTCAATACAACTCCTGTAGGAAGGACAGAATTTACAATTCTTTCGGCTGATTTGTCTAATAAATTATAATCATAAGATTTTAATTTAATTTTTATATCATGACCCATGGTATATCAATTTTGCTACTATTTATTT
The DNA here is from genome assembly GCF_003573915.1 of Blattabacterium cuenoti STAT. Taxonomy (GTDB): domain Bacteria; phylum Bacteroidota; class Bacteroidia; order Flavobacteriales; family Blattabacteriaceae; genus Blattabacterium; species Blattabacterium cuenoti_A. Next base: position 408,605 of record NZ_AP014608.1, read on the forward strand.
TTTCGGTTTTTATTTTCTATAATTACATTTTCCATTACAGTTTCAGGAACTGAATCATAATGAGAAAATTCCATAACAGAAGTCCCTCTACCAGAAGTAAGTGTTCGTAATATAGTAACATATCCAAACATTTCTGATAATGGAACTAAAGATTGAATTACTTTTATATTGTTTTTACTATTCATATTTTGTATGATCCCTCTTCTACGATTTAAATCTCCTATTATATCTCCCATATTCTCTTCTGGAATTAAAACTTCTAATTTCATAATCGGTTCTAATAAAACAGGTTTAGCTTTTTTTGCTGCTTCTCTAAAACCTAATTTTCCTGCTAATTCAAAAGATAGTTGATCAGAATCAACAGAATGATAAGATCCATCTAAAACAGTAACTTTAGCATTATCTATTTCATATCCAGATAAAGGCCCATTTTTCATCATTTCTTTAAATCCTTTTTCTATAGATGGAATATATTCTTTCGGAATATTTCCTCCTTTTATTTTATTAATAAAAATTAAACCAGATTCACCTATATTTCCGGGTTCTAATCTAAATAATATATCCGCATATTTTCCTCTTCCTCCTGTTTGTTTTTTATAAATTTCTCTATGTTCTACTAAATTTGTCAAAGCTTCTTTATATTCTACTTGAGGTTTTCCTTGGTTTACTTCAACTTTAAATTCCCGTTTCATTCTATCTACAATAATTTCCAGATGAAGTTCACCCATACCGGAAATGATAGTTTGACCTGTATAATTATCTGTTCTTACTTGAAAAGTAGGATCTTCTTCCATCAATTTTGATAAAGCAAAACTCATTTTATCTATATCCGATTTATATTTAGGCTCAATTGCCAATCCAATTACTGGTTCAGGAAATAAAATTTTTTCTAACAAAATTGGATATTTTTCATCACATAAAGTATCACCTGTTTTAATATCTTTAAACCCTACCACTGCTGCTATGTCCCCAGCTCTAACTTTATCCACTGGATTTTGTTTATTTGCATGCATTTGGTATATTCTAGAAATTCGTTCTTTATTTCCTGATCTAGCATTAAAACTATAAGAACCTGATTCTATTTTTCCAGAATAAACTCTAAAAAAAGCTAATCTTCCAACAAAAGGATCACTTGCAATTTTAAAAGCTAAAGCAGAAAAAGGCTCATCTTCAGTAGGTTTTCTTTTTTCTTTTTTATTATTAACAGGATTAACCCCTACTATATCTTTTACTTCAAGAGGAGAAGGTAAGTATCTACATATGGCATCCAATATAGATTGAACTCCTTTATTTTTGAATGAAGATCCACATAGAATAGGAATTACATTCATTTTCATAGTATTTTCTCGTAAAGAAAAAATAATATCTTCTTTTGATATAGAAGAATAATTTTCATTTCCATATAAAAATTTCTCCATAATGATATCATCATGTTCAGATAATGTTTCAAGAAGCTTATTTTGATAATCAAAAACTATATTTTTCATATCTTCCGGAATAGGATTTTTATAATATGTCATTCCATAATTATTTTCATCCCATATAATGGACTTATTTTCAATTAAATCTACAACTCCTTTAAAATCATCTCCAATCCTAATAGGAATTTGGATAGGAATTGATTTTGCTCCTAAAATTTTACGTATCTGATGGCAAACATTAAAAAAATCAGCACCTTGACGGTCCATTTTATTTACAAAAGCTATTCTAGGAATTCCATATTTATCTGCTTGTCTCCATACAGTTTCAGATTGTGGTTCTACCCCATCTACTGCACTAAACAAAACAACCATTCCATCTAAAACTCTCATAGATCTTTCTACTTCTACAGTAAAATCTACATGACCTGGGGTATCTATAATATTAATTTGATATTTTTTTTTATTATACATCCATTCACAACATGTAGCTGCAGAAGTAATCGTTATTCCACGTTCTTGTTCTTGTTTCATCCAATCCATAGTAGCGGCTCCATCATGGACCTCCCCTATTTTGTGATTAATACCTGTATAAAATAAAATTCTTTCTGTAGTAGTAGTTTTTCCCGCATCAATATGTGCTGCAATCCCTATGTTTCTTGTATATTTTAAATCTTTTTTTGCCATACATAACTAAAATCTAAAATGTGAAAAAGCTTTATTTGCTTCTGCCATTTTGTGAATATTTTCTTTCTTTTTTACAGCTTCACCTTGTTCTTGAAAAGCATCCCATATTTCATGGGCTAATTTGTTAGCCATTGTTTTTTCATTTCTAATAGATGCACAAGAGATTAACAGCTTCATTGCTTTTGTAATTTTATTATTGGGAGAAATAGGAATAGGAACTTGAATATTAGATCCTCCTATACGACGATTTTTTACTTCTACATGAGGCATGATATTTTTTAATCCTTCTTTCCATATTTCCAATGCAGATTTATCTTCTTTTTCTTTAATTATCTCTATTTTTTTCATGGCATTATAAAATATGTTATAAGCTATATTTTTTTTACCATTTTTCATTAGATGATTCACAAAACGTGTAACTAAAGGATCATGAAATTTAGGATCGGGAAAATATGTTTTCTCTTTTTTTTTAATTTTTCTCATTAATAGTTTAATCTTTTTTAGCTATTTTAGCGCCATATTTGCTTCTACTTTTTTTTCTTCCATTAACTCCAGCTGTATCTCTAGCTCCCCGTACTATTTTATATTTCACACCTGGTAAATCCTTAACTCTTCCTCCTTTAACTAATACGATGGAATGTTCTTGAAGATTATGTCCTTCTCCTGTAATATAGCTAATTACTTCTCTTCCATTTGTAAAACGCACACGAGCTACTTTCCGCATAGCAGAGTTTGGTTTTTTAGGTGTAGTAGTATAAACTCTAGTACAAACTCCTCTTTTTTGAGGACAAAGATCTAAAGCTACAGATTTCCGTTTTTTAGAAACGGAAACCCTTCCTTTTCTAATTAACTGCTGTATAGTAGGCATATCCTATATTTAAAAAAATGCAAATTATGTTATTTAATAATAAATTACAAAAACTAAAATCAAAAATATTTCTTATATATATCAATAAATTTTTTGATTTTGAAAACTATCTTCTTCTAATGTATTTATATTGAGTTCTTTATAAATATAACGAAAAGTCGATAATAAACAAGGGGCTCCATCTACAATCGCTACATTATGTTCATAATGGGCTGAATTTTTATTATCTAAAGTAGTAATTGTCCATCCATCTTTGTGAAAAAGGATTTCAGATGAACCAATATTTACCATTGGTTCTATGGATAGAACTAATCCTTCTTTTAATTTAAATCCTTTTCCTTTTTTTCCAAAATTAGGAATTTTTGGGTCTTCATGCATATTTTTTCCTAACCCATGACCTACAAGATCTTTTACTACATTATATCCCTTTTTTTCAATATAAGACTGGATTGAATAACCTATGTCCCCAATACTATTACCCAATTTACAATTGGACATTCCAATATAAAGAGATTTTTTAGAACAATCTAAAAATTTTTTTATATTATGAGAAACTTTTCCTATCTCAAAAGTATAAGCATGTTCTCCATAAAATCCATTCATATAAACTCCACAATCTATAGATAATATATCTCCTTCACATAAAGGATCCCGATTGGGGATGCCATGTACTACTTGATTATTCGGAGAAACACACAAAGTATTTGGAAAATCATATAATCCTAAAAAAGCCGGTTTTCCACCATGATCAAAAATAAAATTTTTTGCAAGTTTATCTAAATAAAGAGTATGAACTCCTGGTTTTATTTCTTTAGTTAACATACCTAATGTTTTAGAGGCTAAAACAGCGCTTTTTTTAATTAAAATTATTTCTTCAATAGTTTTTAATTGTATCAAAATAAAATTATTTTTTGTAATTTTTTATAATCATAGGAGTTCCATCCATAATTTTAGGAATAGGAAGTTCCATTAGTTGTAAAATCGTAGGAGCTACATCCGATAAATTTCCTTGTTTTTTTAGAATAAGGTCGTGTTTTTTTATATTTCGATCTAAAAGAATAAAAGGAACTAAAGCTCTAGTATGAGCTGTATGAGGTGTTCCATCTGAATTTATCATATAATCTGCATTTCCATGATCTCCTACTATAACAACTTTATATAAATTTTTTATAGCTTCTTCAGAACATTCTTTTACACATTTATCAACAAATTCACATGCTTTTATTGTTTCTTTCATTTTACCAGTATGTCCTACCATATCCGGATTTGCAAAATTTAGACAAATAAAATCTGACTGTTTTCTTTTTAATTCAGGAATAATCTTTTTTACGATATTTTCTGCACTCATTTCAGGTTTTAAATCATAAGTAGAAACTTCAGGAGATTCACATAAAATTCTTATTTCTTTATGAAAAGGAGTTTCTCTTCCTCCTGAGAAAAAAAAAGTAACATGTGGATATTTTTCTGTTTCAGCTATACGTATTTGTTGTTTTCCTTCTTTTTCTAAAACTTCTCCTAAAGTATTTGATAAACATTCTTTTTCAAAAAGAACATGAATTCCTTTATATTTAGGATTAAAACAAGTCATAGTTATATAATAAGATAAATTTAATTTTTTCATTTTCGGAAAAAAAGTATTATTTCCCGTCAAAAGTTCTGTAATTTGTCTAGAACGATCGGGGCGAAAATTAAAACAAAAAACAACATCTCCATTTTTTATTTTTGAAACAGGAATTTCTTTTTCATCAACAATAATTAAAGGCAATAAAAATTCATCTGTAATGCCATTATTATAAAATTCATTTATAGATGAAATAATATTTTTAGTATAAATTCCTTTTGAATGAACCATTGCATCATACGATTTTTTAGTTCTTTCCCACTTATAATTACGATCCATTGAATAATATCTTCCGATAACAGAAGATAATTTTCCAACATATTTCTCAGTAACCTCCAAAAGTTTTTTTATATAAAAAATACTCTTTTTTGGAGAAGAATCTCTTCCATCTGTAAATACATGTATAAAAACATTCTTTATATTTTTTTTATGAGCTATTTTAAGCAAATAAAAAAGATGATTCATATGTGAATGAACTCCTCCATCAGATAATAATCCAATAAAATGAATTCTCTTTTGAGAAAAAGAAATTTCATCAAAAAAAATAGATATTTTTTTAAAAAAAAAATTGTTTTTTATTGAAACATTAATTGTTTCTAAACTTTGAACAAGTTTTCTTCCAGCTCCTAAATTTATATGTCCTACTTCTGAATTTCCTACTTGTTTTTTAGGCAATCCAACATGACTTCCTGATGCTTTTAGTTTACTGTAAGGAAATTTTTTGGAACAATAATCAATAAATGGAGTAAAAGCTTGTTCTATAGCAGAAGAATAATAATTTTTGTATAAAGAAACTCCCCAACCATCTAAAATAATTAATATTAATTTCTTCATTCAATTTTTTTATTAAAAACTTATTCTTTTAAAAAGATTTATTTTTAAATTTTTATCATATTTATTTAAATATTCTTGAACAGTTATTTTATTTTCTTTTATAAATTTTTGATTAAGAAGAGTATTTTCTAATATAAATTTTTGAATTTTTCCTTGAATTATATTTTTTTTTACAAAATCAGATTTATTTTCTTTCTGGACCTGATTTTCAATAATTTCAATTTCTTCATTTATTAATGAAGTAGGGATGTCTTTTTTATAAATAGCTATAGGATCCATAGCAGTTATATGCATTGCTATATCCTTAGCTATAAGGGTATTTACTTTTTTAGAAAAACCGACTAATGTTGCTATTTTATTAGTGTTATGAGTATAATTTATTACAAATGGAGAAACTATTTTCTCGAAAATTTTTAATTCTAATTTTTCTCCTACTACTCCCATGTAGTTTACAATCATTTCCTGAATATTTCCATATTCATCATATGAACTAGATAAAAAATCAATTTTATTACTAAATAATAATGATTGTTTTGAAAGAATAGACAAAAAATTCAAAAATTTAGAATTTTTAGACAAAAAATCAGTTTCACAACTAATTCCTATAATTGTTCCACAAGAATAATTAAAATTTACAGAAGCAATAAGAGCACCATCTTTCATTTTAGATGAAGAACGATTTATTGCTATTTTTTCTCCTTTTTTTCGTAAAAAAAGAATAGCTTTATCTATATTTCCATTTGATTGAATCAAAGCTTTTTTACAATCCATAATTCCAATTCCTGTTATTGTTCTAAGTTTAGAAATTTCTTTTATAGAAATTTTCATAATTTTTATTTTATTTTTTTATTTTCACGTTCATTTTTATTAATGGAAATTCCATATTGAATTGCTTTTGATACAAATTTCAAAATAATATCTATAGATTTAGAAGAATCATCATTAGAAGGAATAGGATATTGAATATCATGAGGGTTTGTATTTGTATCTACCATAGCAAAAATGGGAATTTTAAGTCTTTTTGCCTCAGTTAAAGCTATTTTTTCTTTATTTGGATCTACTAAAAAAATCCCACCTGGTATGTGATTCATATTCGAAATACTTCCTAAATTTTTATATAATTTAGTATACAAACGATCAATTAATAATCTTTCTTTTTTAGATAAAGTATCGAAAACTCCATTTTTTTTCATTTTTTCTATATTGTTCATTTTTTTTACAGACTTACGAATTGTTGTAAAATTAGTAAGTAACCCCCCTAACCATCTTTCTGTTATACAAGGCATATTGATACTTTTTGCGTAAAAAGAAATTTTTTCTCTAGCTTGCGCTTTTGTTCCTACTAATAATATTTTTTTTCCATTTTTTGCTATTTTTTTTAATTCATGACAAGCTTCTTCTAATTTTGAAATTGTTTTTGATAAATCTATAATGTGAATTCCTCCTTTTTTCATAAAAATAAAAGGACGCATATTAGGATTCCATTTTCGTGAAAAATGTCCAAAATGAACTCCAGCTTGGAGTAAATCTTTAGTATTGATTTCCATACTAATTTAATTTTAACGTTTTGAAAACTGATATTTTTTTCTTGCTTTTTTCTGTCCAAATTTTTTTCTTTCTACTTCTCTAGAATCACGAGTCAGTAATCCTTCGGATTTTAGTTTTTTTCTATTTTTTATATCAAATACACAAAGTGCACGAGATATAGCAAGACGGATTGCTTCCGATTGACCGTTGAATCCTCCTCCAGATACTTTCACATTAATATCAAATTCTTCAATTTTTTTGTTCACTATTTCAATAGGATATAAAATTTTTGGATGAAGATATTTTGGAAAATATTGTTCCAATTTTTTAGAATTAATAATTATTAATCCGTTTCCTATTTTTAAATAAATACGTGCAAGAGATCTTTTTCTTCTTCCTATAGTATGTATCATAATTTTTATAATTTCAATAAAATAGGTTTTTGAGCTTCATGATTATGTTCTGTTTTTGGATATACATGTAAATTTTTAAAAATTAATCGTCCTAAACGATTTTTAGGTAACATACCTTTCACTGATTTATATATTATATTCCTTGAATCTTTATTTAATAAATTTTGAATAGAAATCGCTTTTTGACCACCTGGATAACCAGTATAATAAATATATTTTTTATTATTCCATTTTTTTCCAGTAAGTTTAATTTTATTAGAATTGATAACTATAACATGATCTCCACAATTTATATTAGGAGAAAAAAAAGGTTTATGTTTACCCATTATAATACAAGCAATTTTAGTAGATAATCTTCCCAAAATTTGATTTTTTGCATCTATTATTATCCAAGATTTTAAACAAGAACTTTTTTTTGCTGAAATTGTTTTAAAACTCAAAAAATCCATATTTATTTTGATTTTATCGACATCAATATAAGAAATTTTAACGAATGACTTTTTGTCATAAAAAGTTTTTATAAAAAAAGTTTTTTATTGTCATATTTTTTCTTTCCTTTATTTATATAGCGTTTCATTTCATTATGGCATAATGATTGGAGTGCTATTGGATGAAATTAACATATGAAAAAACGTAATAAAATAATAAAATGAGTAAAATTATAGGCATAGATTTAGGAACAACAAATTCTTGTGTCGCAGTTATGGAAATTAATGATCCCATTGTAATTCCAAATTCAGAAGGAAAAAGAACAACTCCATCTATAGTAGCCTTTGTAGAAGGGGGAGAAAGAAAAATAGGAGATCCTGCAAAAAGACAAGCAGTAACCAATCCACAAAAAACTATTTTTTCCATCAAAAGATTTATGGGAAGAATGTATTCAGAAGTTACTGAAGAATTAAAACATATTCCTTATAAAGTTATAAAAGGAGGAAATAATACACCACGTGTAGATATAGAAAAAAGATTATATGCTCCTCAGGAAATATCTGCAATGATTTTACAAAAAATGAAAAAAACAGCTGAAGATTATTTAGGAGAAGAAGTTAATAGAGCCGTAATTACGGTTCCTGCTTATTTCAATGATGCACAAAGACAAGCAACTAAAGAAGCTGGAGAAATAGCAGGATTAAAAGTAGAAAGAATTATAAATGAACCGACTGCAGCTGCTTTAGCTTATGGATTAGATAAAAGTAATCAAAATAAGAAAATTGTTGTATATGATTTAGGAGGAGGAACATTTGATGTTTCTATTTTAGAATTAGGTGATGGAGTTTTTGAAGTTTTATCTACTAACGGAGATACTCACTTAGGAGGGGATGATTTTGATCAAGTTATTATTAATTATCTGGCAAATGAATTTAAATCTAAAGAAGGATTAGATCTTAGAAAAGACCCTATGGCTTTACAACGTTTAAAAGAAGCTTCTGAAAAAGCAAAAATAGAATTATCTTCTTCAAATCAAACAGAAATTAATCTTCCTTATATCACAGCAACAGAATCAGGACCTAAACATTTAGTTTTAACTTTAATTCGTTCAAAATTTGAACAATTATCAGAAAAACTAATACAACGTTCTATTAACCCTTGTTCTAATGCATTAAAAAACGCAAATTTAACAACTCAAGATATAGATGAAGTCATTTTAGTTGGAGGATCTACACGTGTACCAAAAGTACAAGAAGAAGTAAAAAAATTTTTTGGAAAAAAATTAACTAAAGGAGTTAATCCAGATGAAGTTGTAGCTATCGGAGCTGCTATCCAAGGAGGAGTATTAACCGGAGAAGTTCAAAATGTATTATTATTAGATGTAACACCTTTATCTTTAGGAATTGAAACTTTAGGAGGGGTATTTACGAAACTTATTGAATCTAACACAACAATTCCTACTAAAAAATCAGAAATTTTTTCTACAGCATCAGATAATCAATCAGCAGTAACTATACGAGTAGGACAAGGAGAAAGATCAATGTTCAATGACAATAAAGAAATAGGAAGGTTTGATTTAGTTGATATTCCTCCAGCACCTAGAGGAATTCCTCAAATTGAAGTTACTTTTGATATAGATGCAAATGGAATACTTAATGTTTCTGCAAAAGATAAAGGAACAGGAAAAGAACAATCTATTCGGATTGAAACTTCCTCAGGATTAAATCAAGAAGAGATAGAAAAAATGAAAAAAGAAGCAAAAGAAAATGCTAAAAAAGATGAAAAAATTAAAAAAGAAATAGAAAAATTAAATTCTGTAGATAATCAGATTTTTCAATCTGAAAAACAATTAAAAGATTATGGAAATAAATTATCTGAAACTAATAAAAAAAACATAGAAGATTCTTTAGAAAAACTAAAACAAGCTCATTCTAAAAAAGATTTTGTTTCTATTGAAAATTATATGAAAAAATTAAACGAAGCTTGGACTAACGCTTCTCAAGAAATTTATAACATCAAAAAAACGAATAAAAACAATCATCAATCAAATAAAAAAGAAGATGAAAAAAAAAGGAATGGTAAAGGAAATGAAAATATACAAGATGTAGATTATGAAGAAGTAAAATAAAATCGATAAAGGGAGTTTATATTATAATGGAATTATAGAAATTTTAGTTTCACCTCCAATAACTTTTTCTCCCTTTTTTACTAGGATTATAGAATTTAATGGTAAGAAAATATCAACTCTAGATCCAAATTTAATAAAACCAAATTCATCTCCTTTTTTTACTATAGAATTTTTTTTTGCATAAATAATAATACGTCTAGCTAAAAAACCAGCTATTTGTCGAAATAACACTTTTTTTCCTTTAAAAGTCTTTATAACTGTTGTTGTATGTTCATTATATGATGAAGATTTTGTTTTCCACGCTATCATATGTTTACCGGGGTAATATTTTACATAAATAACTTTTCCAGAAACAGGAAACCTGTTAATATGTACGTTAAAAAGAGACATAAATATAGAAATGCATATATAGTTTTTTTTAAAAAATTCATTTTCAAAAATTTTTTGTATTTTCAATATTTTTCCATCAGCAGGAGAAATAATTGTTTCTATATTATAATTTTTTTCATGAATTTCACGTGATTTTTTTTTTGGATTTCTAAAAAAGAAGATGAAAAAAGAATAAAGAATAACAAAAAAAACTGATATAAAAATAAAAACTAATCTAGACAATAGAAAAAAAGAAAAAATTAATAGTAATAATATTATTACTAACGTATATACTAGAAATGAAAAACCTTCTTTATGAATCATTATTATAAAAATTTTTATATAAATATTGATTTAAAAAACATAAATAATACTAGTTATTACAGTAGCTATAATAGGAATTACGAAAATAAAACTATCTAATCTATCTAAAAAACCCCCATGACCAGGAAATAAGATTCCTGAATTTTTTACGTTACAAGACCTTTTAATAGAAGATTCTACAAGATCCCCAATAGTAGAAAAAATAGGAACAATAATAGATAAAATAAACCAATATTTTTTATTCCATATTTTATATAAAAAAAACCCTAGTATTAAGCAAAACACTATACCACCAATAACGCCTTCTATTGATTTTTTAGGTGAAATAGATATAGCCATTTTTCTTTTTCCCCATTTTTTTCCTATTAAATAGGATAAAGAATCGTTAGTCCATATTAAAATAAATATTCCTAAAATCAATTGTTTTCCATGATAAATCATAGTATATATACAAGAAGCTAAATAAAATGGCATAATAATATATACCAATCCAAAAATTTGATGACTTATTTGTAATATTTTTTCTTTATGGGAGCATTTTTTAGAAAACAATTGAATAACAAGAAAAATTATAGAATAAGGAATAAAACAAATTATATATACTATTAATCCCTTTTCTTTTTTTATAAAAAAATCCATAAAAATTGAAAACAAAAAAAATAAAGAACTAATTTTAACTAAAGTTTTATTAATCTTTAGTATCAATAGGAATTCTAACAAACAAAAGAAAGACAACATCATCATTAGTATTCTAAAAGTTTTTTCTCCTTTTTCAATGGAAAAAAGAATTAAAATAACATAAATTAATCCAGTAAAAACTCTGATTGTAAAGTTTAAATACTTTTTTTTTTCATATATACAATTAAAAAATCAAGAAGAAGAAGTATTAGTAACAGTATTTAACATATCACCAATATCGTCAGGATAAGGTCTTTCTCCAAATATTTTTTTCAAATCTTCTCTAAAAATAACTTCTTTTTCTAATAATTTATTAGCCAATATAGATAATTTTTTTTCATTATCTTTCAGTATATTTTTAGCTCTTTGATATTGTTCTGTTATAATTTTGGATATTTCTTCATCTATAATTTGAGCCGTTTTTTCACTATAAGGTTTGGAAAAAGAAAATTCGTTTTGTCCTGTTGAATCGTAATAAGAAATATTTCCAATTTTTTCATTCAGTCCAAAAATAGCTACCATAGATTGAGCTTGTTTAGTTACTTTTTCTAAATCATTTAGAGCTCCAGTAGATATGCTACTAAAAATAATTTCTTCTGCTGATCTTCCTGCTAATAGTGCACATATTTCATCTTTCATTTGTTCTGGAGTTGTTAATTGTCTCTCTTCTGGAAGATACCAAGCTGACCCTAAAGATTTTCCTCTTGGGACTATAGTGACTTTTACTAAAGGTGATGCATGTTCTAATAACCAACTTATTGTAGCATGTCCTGCTTCATGATAAGCAATTCGTTTTTTTTCATTTGGTTTTATAATTTTATTCTTCTTTTCTAAACCTCCAATAATACGATCTATTGCATCAAGAAAATCTTGATTTTCAATTTGATGTCTATCCTTTCTAGCGGCAATAAGAGCGGATTCATTACAAACATTAGCAATATCTGCTCCACTAAATCCTGGAGTTTGTCTTGATAAAAAATCTATATCAACATTATCAGACAATACTAATTTTTTAAGATGTACACGAAATATTTCTTTTCTTTCATTTAATTCAGGTGGATCTACTAATATAGTACGGTCAAAACGACCAGGACGAAGTAAAGCCTTATCTAAAATATCGGATCTATTGGTAGCAGCTAAAACAATAACATTTGTATGAGTTCCAAATCCATCCATTTCTGTCAAAAGTTGATTTAAAGTATTTTCTCTTTCATCATTTGATCCCGCTATATTGCTTTTTCCACGAGCTCTTCCTATTGCATCTATTTCATCAATAAATATAATACATGGAGATTTTTCTTTAGCTTTTTCAAATAAATCTCTCACTCTAGAAGCTCCTACTCCTACAAACATTTCTACAAAATCTGATCCTGATAAAGAAAAAAATGGAACTTTCGCTTCTCCAGCTACTGCTTTTGCCAATAAAGTTTTTCCTGTTCCTGGTTGTCCTATCAACAAGGCTCCTCTAGGGATTTTTCCTCCAAGTTTAGTATATTTTTTAGGACTTTTTAAAAATTCTACTATTTCTTGAACTTCTTCTTTTGCCTCTTCTAACCCAGCTACGTCTTTAAACGTAATTTTAACATTATCACTTTCATCAAATAATCTAGCTCTTGATTTTCCTATATTAAATATTTGACTTCCAGGACCTCCAGTAGGAGATCCTATTCTCCTAAATAAAAAAATCCAAAAAAGAATTAATAATATAAAAAATATACCATAATCAAAAAAAAATTTTGTAATAGTATATTCTTGTTGATTTTTAAAATCAATAATAGTATTTAACTTGTATTTTTTTTTATATTCTTCAAACTTTTTTTGAAAAAATTGTAAATCTCCTATTTCAAATTCATATTGCAATGGTTGTTGTGTTATAAATTTTTTTTCATTATTATTTTTTCTAATAATATTTTGAGAAGGGTTCTTTTCCGGTAAGAATTCTTTTTTTAAATAAACATATACTGTTTCTTTATGTTTTACTATAATTTTTTGGATTTCTCCTTTAGAAAGGATATCAAAAAAAGTATCCTGATCTATTTTTCTAGGATTAGAAAATGAAGATTTAAAAAAAAATATTCCCAAAAATATAGCAAATATAACCGCATATACCCAAAAAAAGTTATTTTTATTTTTTATTTTTTTGTCTATCATATTAGGTTTCTTTATTATTTAATTTTAATAAATAAAAAACCTTAGTTTCTTTTCTTATGAATTTCGATTCCAAATATTTTCTATGTCATAATATGATCTTAACTTTTTTTGAAAAATATGAACAACAATAGAAACGTAATCAACCAAAACCCATTCTTTATTTTTTAATCCTTCTACATGCCAAGGTCTTTTCTGTAATTTCTCAATCGTTATTCTTTTTATAGATTGAGAAATAGCATATACTTGATTATGAGAATCTCCATTACAAATAACAAAATAATCACAAATAAAATTTTCCCTATTTTTTAAATTTATAATAGAAATATCTTTTCCTTTAACTATTTGAATTCCTTCTATGATTTTTTCTAATAGCAAAATAAAAAATTATTTTTCCATATTGTTAAATGAATTAGCAAGTATTTTTTTATTTCTTTATATATTAAATTTATTTCAAAAAACAAAAATAAGGTTTTCGTTTTAAAGAAGTTAAAAATTCAATATAAAACATTTTGAAAAAATTGATTTGGCCTATAAATGTTATTATATTAAAAGAAGTTAATTCTACAAATCAATATGCTAAAAAATATATTCATAATAGATATAATTGGATAATCATTTTGACAATGAATCAAACTAAAGGAATAGGAATGAATAAAAATTTATGGTATGCAGAAAAAGGAAAAAATTTAACTTTTAGTATTGTTTTTAAACCTATTAAAATTTTATATATAAAAAAAATATATATTATGAATCTTATTGTAAGTAATGCGATACATAAAACTTTATCTGAATGTTATAATAGAAATAATAAAGAAAAAATATGGATTAAGTGGCCTAATGATATTATTATCAATAATAAAAAAATAGGTGGTATTTTAATAGAGAATAGTATTTTTTCAAAAAAGATTCATACTATTGTTATTGGAATAGGTTTAAATGTTTTTCAAAAAGAATTCCAAAAAGAATGGAATGCTTCTTCTTTGAAAGAAATTTTTAATCCAAATTTTGATTTGGATTATCTATTTTATAAAATTATATATTATTTTCAAAAAGAATATCTTTTTTTTATAATTCATGGAGAAAAAAATATACGAGATTATTATCTTAATTACCTATATTTAAAAGATAAAACTTCTATTTTTTATATCTATAAAACGAATAGTTATATTTCTGGAATAATACGATCTATAACAGATCAAGGATTTTTAGTCATAGAATCCAATAAAAAATTATATTTTTTTTATCAGAAAGAAATAAAATATCTTATTATTCTATAAGCCCCTTAGATTTATTGTCATTCCTTTTATCTGTTATTTCCTTTGTCATATAATTTTTTTTTATAACTTTTTTTTCTAGAATTTTTATAATATTTTTTTTCTTATTCAACATAAATTCTTTAATAAAAAAGAAAAATCCAATATTAATTATATTAGAAGTAAAATAATATAAAGATAAAGCAGACGCATAACTATTTATAAATAACAACATTACAATAGGCATCATATATAATAAAAAATTCATATCAGGGATAGAAGAATCATTTTCGTTTTGAGAAAAATTTTTTCTTCCATTATTGCTAAGTTTTGTGTAAATCAATAAAGCTAAAGAATACAATAAAGTAAGTAAACTTACGTGATTTCCATAAAAAGGAATAAAAAAAGGTAATTTGAATATTGAATCATATGATGTAAGATCTTCTACCCACAAAAAAGATTTTCCTCTCAAATTAATTATAGTAGGAAAAAATTTAAATAAGGAATAAAAAATAGGAATTTGAAATAATGTAGAAATACATCCAGACATTGGATTAATTCCAACATTACGATATAATTCCATTATTGCTCTTTGTTTTTTAAAAACATCTTTTTTATATTTATGATTTAATTTTTCTATCTCTGGACGAATTAATTTCATTGTAGCACTTAACTTATATTGTTTATAAGTGATTGGATATAATATTAATTTTACAACTATAGTCATCAAAATAACAATGACGCCATAATTTAAATTTGTTTTTTCCAATAATTGAAAAATTATTAAAAAAAAATATTTATTGATCCATTTTAAAAAACCCCAACCAAACGGAATAATATTTTCGAATTCATTTTGATATTTTTTCAATATTTTCAGGTCCAGAGGTCCAAAATAAAACCGAAAAGAAAGATCTTCGTCTTTTACAGAATTTATGGATGTTTTTAATTGAATTTTTTTTAGAAAAGATCCTGAAGAAAAATTTTCAGACCGAACAAAAACACTTTTTAACATTTTTTCAGGAATAAAGATAAAAGAAAAAAATTGTTGTTTATATGCGATCCAATTCACATCATATAAATTTTTATCTTCTGTTTTTTTTTCAGATAAATATTTTACAGAACGATTCGTTTTTTCATTATTGTTAGAAATAGAATAACATACTTGAGTATATGAATTTTCCCAATCTCTATCTTTTTCTAAGGATAAAATTTTATATTCTAAATCTAAATAAGAAATAAATCTTTCCTTTTTTTTATTATTTTCAAAATGAAAATTTTTAGTTCTAATAGAAAACTCAATGTCATATCGATCTTTTTCTCCTATTGTATATATATAATCTAAAAATCCTTTTCCATAAGGATTTTTAGCTCTCATAATAAGAGTCTTACCTCTATATTTTTTATCATTTTTTTTTAATAAAAAAGGCTGAAAATATAAAGTATTTGTATCAATATTTAATCCCTCTTTTTGATTTAAAAAAGATAATTTGTACAAAAAACTAGAATTTTTAATTAAATAAAGATTTTTAGCATGAGATGATAATATAGAATCATATGCTTTATATTTTTTTAAAAGAACATCATGAATCCCTCCTCCTAAACTAGATATTTTTAGTTTTAAAACATTATTTTCTAATAAAAAAAAATGATTTTCTTTTCTTTTATCTGCAATTGAAGTTATTTGATGATTTAAATTTAATTTCTTATAATTATTATTAGTAGTAATAGTATTATTATTGTTGAAATAAGTAAAAATTATCAAAACAAATAATATAAGAATTAATCCTATTATGGAATTATAATCTAAATTTCTATCCTTCATAATAATGAGAAGAATTTTGAGAAGCTATGATAGATAGCTGTACAAAATTAATAAATAAAGGATGTGGATGAGTAACTGTACTTTGATATTCCGGATGATATTGGACTCCTAAGAAAAAAATATGATTTTCTAATTCTAATGCTTCTACTAAACCTGTTTCCGGATTTACTCCAACAACTTTCATTCCAGCATTAGAAAATATTTCTAAATAATCATTATTAAATTCATATCTATGACGATGTCTTTCAAATATCTCTTTCTTTCCATAAATAGAATGTATTTTAGATCCTTTTACAAGAATACATTTCCAATTTCCTAATCGCATTGTTCCTCCTATATGAGTTAATTTTTTTTGTTTTTCCATTAAACATATTACGGGATGAGATGTATTTGGATTTGTTTCATGACTTTCTGCTTTTTTTAATCCTAATACATTTCTAGCAAATTCTATAACAGCAATTTGCATTCCCAAACATATTCCAAAAAATGGAATTTTATTTTCTCTCGCATATTTTGCTGCAAGAATCTTTCCTTCTATCCCTCTATTTCCAAATCCTGGAGCTACTAAAATTCCTGAAATTCCTTCAAAATATTTTTTAATATTTTTTTCTTTTATCATTTCTGAATAAATCCATTTTATATTAACATAAGTTTCGTTTTCTGTTCCTGCATGAATTAAAGCTTCAGTAATTGATTTATAAGAATCATGTAAAGAAACATATTTTCCAACTAATGCAATTTTAGTTTCATATTTCGGATTTTTATATTTTTTAATAAAAATTCTCCATTTTTCCAAATTTGGAATAGATAGAGTAGATAAGTTTAAATGATTTAATACTACTTCATCAAATTTTTGTAAGTGTAATAAATAAGGTATTTCGTATATAATTTTAGTATCTATAGATTCAATGACATGATTTGGTTTTACATTACAAAATAATGCTAATTTTTTTCTAATATTATTGGTTATATGTTTTTCTGTCCTACAGACTATAATATCTGCCTGTACTCCATTTTCCATTAAATTTCGAACAGAATGTTGAGTTGGTTTTGTTTTAATTTCTCCGGTCACCGTGATATATGGAAGTAATGTTAAATGAATAACTATTCCATTAAATTTTCCTAATTCCCATTTTAACTGACGTACAGTTTCAACATAAGGTAAACTTTCTATATCTCCTACAGTTCCTCCTATTTCGGTAATAATAATATCAAAATTTTTTGATTTTCCAAGAATTTTAATTCGTCTTTTAATTTCATTAGTAATATGAGGAATAACTTGTACAGTTTTTCCTAAATAGTTTCCTTTCCTTTCATTATCTATTACTGTTTTATATATTAGACCCGATGTAACATTATTTTCTTTTCTTGTAGATTGATTTAAAAATCTTTCATAATGTCCTAAATCCAAATCTGTTTCTGCTCCATCTTTTGTAACAAAACATTCACCATGTTCATAAGGATTCAAAGTTCCTGGATCTATATTAAAATAAGGATCTAATTTTAGTATGGATACTTTATATCCTCTAGCTTTCAATAACATTCCTAAAGAGGCAGAAACAATTCCCTTTCCTAAAGAAGAAGTTACTCCTCCTGTAACGAAAATATATTTTTTCTTCATCAAAATAAAAAAAACAATTCAAACTTTTTTTTCATTTTATAATTTTTTTATCCCAATTTTGTTATTTTATCTTAATCGGAATAAAAATTATGAAATCTAATATATAGATAATTCTCAATTTAAAAAATGAGAATTTATGATTTTTTTTTTATATTTACCAAACTTGGAGCAAGTCCTACACAATCAGCTCCCTATAAAAACCCTCCAGGGTGGGAACACAGCAAAGGTATGTTAGGTTGTAGCGATGTGATGTAGAATAGCTTGCTCCTTTCATAAAAAAAGCAATGAAAGTTTATGGAAGATTCGTTAAAATGTAATTTCTGTGGAAAGAATAAAAACCATATTACTTTTCTTGTATCGGGGATTAACGGACAGATTTGTAATCTTTGTATAGAAAAAATTTATTCCATAATTCAAAAAAAATTTTTAGAAAAAAAATATACTGAAAATCATGATGAGTTTACGTCTTTTAATAAAAAACCTAAAGAAATAAAATCTTTTTTAGACAAGTATGTTATAGGACAAGATGAAGCAAAAAAAATTATATCCGTAGCGGTTTATAATCATTATAAACGAATTCAAAAACAACACAAAGAAAAAGATTCCAAAAATATAGAAATAGAAAAATCTAATGTATTATTAATCGGAAAAACAGGAACAGGGAAAACTTTACTAGCAAAAAGTATATCAAAATTTTTAAAAATTCCTTTTGCTATAGCCGATGCTACTACCTTAACTGAAGCAGGATATGTAGGTGAAGATGTAGAATCAATTTTAACTAAGTTATTACAATCGGTTAATTATAATATAGA
Source organism: Blattabacterium cuenoti STAT (assembly GCF_003573915.1). Classification (GTDB taxonomy): domain Bacteria; phylum Bacteroidota; class Bacteroidia; order Flavobacteriales; family Blattabacteriaceae; genus Blattabacterium; species Blattabacterium cuenoti_A. Next base: position 427,560 of record NZ_AP014608.1, read on the forward strand.
TACTGCTGAAAAAGGAATTATTTTTTTAGATGAAATAGATAAAATTTCTAGAAAAAGTAATAACCCTTCTATTACTAGAGATGTATCTGGAGAAGGAGTTCAACAAGCTTTATTAAAAATATTAGAGGGATCCATAATAAATGTCCCTCCACAAGGAGGAAGAAAACATCCCGATCAAAAAATGATACCAATTAATACTGAGAATATATTATTTATAGCTGGAGGAACTTTTGATGGTATAGAAAAAATAATTTCTGATAGAATAGAAAAAACACCTATTGGTTTTATTTCTAAAAAAAGAAGAAAAACAGAAGAAAAAAATTATCTAAAAAATATTCTTTCTGAAGACTTAAATAAATTTGGATTAATCCCAGAAATTATAGGAAGATTTCCTATTGTTACTTATTTAAATCCATTAAACAAAAATACATTAAAAAAAATTTTAGTTGAACCAAAAAATGCTTTAATTAAACAATATCAAAAATTATTTGATATGGATCATATTTCCTTGAATATCACAGATGAAGCGTTAAATATTATAGTAGATAAAACTTTTCAATTGGGATTAGGAGCTAGAGGATTACGAACGTTTTGTGAAAAAATATTTTTAGATTATATGTACGATATAGAAAATTGCAACGATCTATTAAATATAGATCAGAATATTGTAAAACAAAAATTATATTATTCTTAATTTTTTAATAATTTCCATAATTTTTCGATTAATTCTAATAATCCTTCTTTTGTAAAAGAGGATATAAAAACAATTTTTTCTTCCAATTTAAAAAAAATTGTTTTTATATCCTCTTTTTCTTGATGATTTATCAAATCAGATTTAGATATCGCTAATAAACGTTTTTTTTGTAAAAGATTTAAATTAAATTTTTTTAATTCATTTAACAAAATTAAATATTCTTTTTTTTTGTATTTCGTGTTTGAAGAAATTAAAAATAATAAAACAGAATTTCGTTCTATATGTCTTAAAAAACGATGTCCTAAACCTTTTCCTTTAGATGCATTTTCTACAATTCCAGGAATATCAGCTACTAAAAAAGAATTAAACCCTACTTTTACTACTCCTACATTTGGAATTTTTGTAGTAAAAGCAAAATTTCCTATTTTAGGTTTTGCTTTTGTAATTACAGAAAGTAAAGTAGATTTTCCAGTATTAGGAAATCCTACAAATCCTACATCTGCTAAAATTTTTAATTCTAAAAAAATCCAAAATCCTTTTGTTTTAATTCCCGGTTGTGCGTATTGAGGAGATTGAACTATAGAATTTTTGAAAAAAGCATTTCCTTTTCCTCCTTTTCCTCCTTCAAATAAAATATTTTTTTGAAAATCCTTTGTAATTTCCATAATTATATTTTTTTTTTCGTCTTTTACTACAGTTCCTACAGGAACTTCTATTAATAAATCTTTTCCATTTTCTCCAGTTATGTTATTTTTTTTACCCGGAAATCCAGATTTAGCTATCCAGTGTTTATGATATCTTAAATGTAAAAAAGTACGAATATTAGAATTTCCTTGAAGAATAATATCTCCTCCCTTTCCTCCTGATCCTCCATCAGGACCTCCTCTTATTACACGTCTATCTCTATAGAAATGAACACATCCAGTTCCTCCATCTCCACTTTTACAATAAATTCTTATAAAATCTATAAAACAATTTTTCATAATTATTGTTATCTTATAAAAGATCCGAAATTTTATTTTCTATAAAAATAGAAATTTTCTCTATGGATAAAGAAGCGTTTAATTTTATTATATTTTTTTTAAATTTATAATTTTTCCATATTAAATAGGTTTTTTTATAATATTCTTTTATTCTTCTCTGAACGGTAATAATATTCGTATCATCGTTACGATGACTTATTTTTCCTCTTTTTAAAAGTCTATTTATTATCAAATTTTTTTGAATGAAAAAATAAAAAATTATATTAATCTCTCCAAAACATAATTTATTTAATACCTTTTCTAAAGAAAAAATTTGATTTTTTGTTCTAGGATATCCATCATAAATAATACCTTTAGCTTTAAAATGTTTTCGAATTTCTATATTTAACATGTTTGTGGTAATTATATCAGGGACCAATGTTCCTTTGTTTATATAACAACTTGCTAATTTTCCTAAATTAGTTTTTTTTGTTATATGATCTCTAAATATCATTCCGGTAGATAGATGTATGAAATCAAATTTATTTGATATAATTTTAGCTTGAGTTCCTTTTCCACAACCTGGAGGTCCAAACAATATAATATGTATCATAAAACAACAAAATTATGAATTTCGTGTAAAGAAAACACAGTATATAATAATTAAAGTAAAGAGTTTTTATTATTATTGAAATAATAATAAATACGAAAAAATAAATAATATATGAAGAGTATAAAGAAATATTATTTTTTCTTCTTATAAATGAATAGCTTTACCATAAGCATTAGCTATAGATTCTATAATAGCCTCACTTAACGAAGGATGAGGATGAATTGTTCCTAAAATTTCATAATTAGTTGCTTCTAATTTTCTAGCAATTACTACTTCTGGTATTAAATCTGTAACGTGATTTCCTATCATATGACATCCTAACCATTCGTCATATTTATTATCAAAAATTACTTTTACAAATCCATCAGTATTCTCATCAGAAATAGCTCGACCTAGAGCACTAAAAGGAAATTTTCCTATTTTTATTTGGAACCCATTTTCTTTAGATTCTTTTTCTGTATAACCAACTGAAGCAATTTCAGGAAGTGAATAAACACATTTCGGAACGTTATTATAATCTATTTTTTGACAATTTAAAGATTTTATATTTTCAATACAATTGATTGCCTCATGCGAAGCAACATGAGCTAAAGAAGGGGTTGAAATCACGTCTCCAATTGCATAATATCCATCTATATTTGTACGATAATTTTCATCTACAACTATAAAACCTTTTTCTGTTTGAATCCCAATATCTTTTAATCCAATATATTGAATATTAGGAATAACTCCCATAGCATATAAAATTATATCTGCTTTTAATATAATATTTTTTAATGATGTTTTAATATCAACAATAACTTCATTATTTTCATGATTATAAGTAATTTTATTGATATTGGAAGATAGATAATTTTTAATTCCTATTTTATCAAAAGAAGATTTTAAATAATCAGATATATCATTATCTCCATTAGGAAATAATTTAGAACATATTTCTATAATAGTAACTTTTGTTCCCATAGAATGATAAAAATAAGCAAATTCTATTCCTATAGAACCAGAACCTACAATGATCATTTTTTTTGGTAATGAAGAAAAAGATAAAGCTTTCCTATATGTTATAATTTTTTTTTCATCACATTGAAATTTTTTATCAACTTTAGGAACCGCACCAGTTGCAATAATAATATGTGTACCAGAATATTCTGCTATACTTTTTTCATTTTGAATAACCTCTATTTTTTTTCTTTTTTTTAATTTTGCATTTCCATGAATAACATGAATTCCATTTTTTTTCATTAAAAACGATATTCCTTTTTTTATTTGATCAACGATATTTCTACTTTTAGAAAGTACTTTAGAATAATCTATTTCAATATTTTCATTTTTTATCCCAAATAATTCTCCATTTTTTTTTATAGATTGCAAAAATTTAGCACTATTCAAAAGTGATTTTGTAGGAATACACCCCCAATTTAAGCATACACCTCCCATAGATTCTTTTTCTACTATAGCTGTTTTCATTCCAAGTTGTGCTGCACGTATAGAAGCAACATAACCTCCAGGTCCACTTCCTAAAACAATAACATCAAAATGCATAATATATGAAAATAAATAAAGTAAATTTACAGATTTTTCTATTCAATAAAAGTTTAAAAAAAAATTTCATTTTTTTTTATAAAAAAATTATATTATTATTGAATTGAATTGATATGAATAATTATGAAATTTTTTATAGATACTGCAAATTTAAAAGAAATTAATGAAGCAAGAACATTAGGATTGTTAGACGGAGTTACAACAAATCCATCTTTGATATCAAAGGAGCCTGTTTTCAATCAAAAAGAAATTTATCAACATTATATATCTATATGTGAATATTTAAAAAACAATGAAAATTTGAGCGCAGAAGTCATCAGTACAAACTATACTAATATGATTCAAGAAGGCGAGGAACTTTCTTCTTTACATTCCAAAATTATAGTAAAAATTCCCATGACAGAAAACGGAATCAAAGCTATTAAATATTTATCTGAAAAAAAAATTAAAACTAATTGTACTCTTGTTTTTTCTGTAGGACAAGCTCTGATAGCTGCTAAAGTTGGCGCTAACTATGTCTCTCCATTTCTAGGAAGATTAGATGATATTTCTCACAATGGATTAAATTTAATAAAAGACATAAAAAATATATATGAAAATTATCATTTTGAAACAAAAATATTAGCAGCTTCTATCCGACACCCTTTACATATTATAGAATGTTCTAAAATTGGTATACATGCCGTAACTTCTCCTTTAAATGTTATTTATTCTTTATTGAATCACCCATTAACTGAGAATGGTTTAGAAAAATTTATGAAAGATTTTCAAAAAAAGATAAAATAAATTAAATTTTTATTTTTCCGTCTAATAAATATTGAATAGAAATAGAGGTAGATTTCGGAAGTTTTTCATATAATCTTGACAATTCGATTTGTTCTTTATTTTCAAATATTTCTTCTAAGTTATTTTTATTTACAAAATTAAATTCTTCTAATTTATTATATAAATCTCCTTTAATTTTATTATTTATTTTTTGGCTTATTTTTTCTAAAACACATATAGTTTCGTATATATTCTTTCCAGATTTTTTTTCCAATTGAATACGGTCTATAGTTTCCGTATTTATTTTAGCATTAATCTTTTCGATTAAAAAATTCATACTATATAATTATATTAACAATTGTTTTTTTAGAATCTTTCATTTCTATTATATATAATTAATTATTTTTGTTTTTATTCATTATAATATTAGGATATTCTCTATTATTATAAAACTTATATCATCTTTTCAATCAAAAAGAAATATAATATAAAGAGATTTTAAAAAAAAATATTTTCACAAAAAAAATTTAATCACAATTTTTTTTTTTATGAAAATTTTTCATGTCTTTATCAAAAAAATACAATCCTCCTTTATCTGTTCCTATTAATTCAATTTTATCTAAAATCATCTTGCTTAAAGCTTCTTCTTCTATTTGTTCTTCAACATACCATTGTAAAAAATTATATGTGAAATAATCTTTTTCTTGCAAAGAAATTTCTACTAAAAAATTAATTTCCCTAGAAATTTTTTTTTCGTGTTCAAATAGTTTTATGAATAAATCTTTTAAAGATATACATGTTATATTATTTATAATTGAAAATCCATTATTATTTAAAATAACATTTCCTCTTCTTTTATTAATATACCTAATCAATTTTAACATATGGTTTCTCTCTTCATTTGAATGATCATACAAAAATTCACATATTCCTTCATAACCTTTTCTTTCCACCCAAGAAGCCATATACAAATACAACTGAGAGGATTCTAATTCCCTATTTAACTGTTTCGTTAACCCTTCTTGTATTTTTTCATTGAGCATCTTTTTTAATTATTGATTTATTTTATTTAATGAATGTAAAATTTTTTTTCTCAAAGATGGAGTTCCATTTACTAATGGTAATCTTACATATGGATTACATATTCCTATGACATCTAAAAAAGTTTTTATCCCTGTAGGGTTCCCTTCTTCATAAATAAGATCTATTATATTCATAATATCGTAAAAAATAGAAAAAGCTTTTTTTACATCATTTTTTTTCGCTAATGATATCATATTAGAAATTTTATCAGGAAATCCTTGGGCAATTACGGAAATAACTCCTTCTCCTCCACCTAATATAACAGGTAAAATTGTATAATCATCTCCTGATATCACACTAAAATTTTCTTTTTTACGTTCTAAAATTTTATAAGACTGTAAAACATTTCCAGAAGCTTCTTTGATTCCTATTATGTTTTTAAAATCAAAAGACAAACGTAAAACAGTATCCGGTATAATATTAGATCCTGTTCTTTTAGGAACATTATAAAGAATAATATTTGCTTCTGTATGATTTACAATTGATTTAAAATGTTGATATATCCCTTCTTGAGAAGGAGTGTTATAATAAGGAGAAACTGAAAGAATAGCATAAAAATCCGATAAATTTTTTATGCTATTTACTTCTTTTATAACATTTTCTGTGTTATTCCCTCCTATTCCTAATATTAAAGGAAGTTTTTTATAATTAGAATTTTGAATACATTTTATAATTTCCCATTTTTCTTCTTGTTTTAGGGTAGTCGTTTCTGATGTAGTTCCTAATGCAACTAGATAATCTACATTATTATCTAAAACATATTTTACTAGTTTTTCAAGTCCATTAAAATCAATTTTTCCATCCTTTTTAAAAGGAGTAACTAACGCTACACCTGTTCCATTTAATTTTTTCATAGATTAATTTACTACATTTTAAAATATATATGATGATATAAATAATAACTGTTATTTCATGTAATCATAAATAATTTATTGTAAAATAAAAACAGATGTAAGCGTATCTTTGAAATCAAAGATTAATAATCTTTTTTTGTTCTTGGCCTAGCTGCAGATACAATAATATTCCTACCCATAAATTCTGTCCCATTCAATTTTTCTATAGCTTGTTTAGCGTTTTCTTCATTAGACATTTCTATAAAACCAAAACCTTTGCTTCTTCTATTTGACGTAGATTCATCAAAAATTATCTTAGCATGATTGACTTCTCCTATAGATTCAAAATAATTCTTCAATTCTTGTTCTGTCATATCATAAGATAAATTACCTACGTATAGTTTCGTGTTATCCATATTAAAAATAAATTGTTTTAAAAGCAAATTTAGAAAAATATTTTTTCTAAAAAAGAAAAATATATTATTTGACCTAAAAACAAACTTAATAAATGATTGATTTTATTTGTAAAATGAGTTATAAAATATTTTATTCAAAAAATTATAAAAAATATCTTTAATGAATAATTCTTCTTTTATTGTATCATCATTATTGGACAATGATTTTTATAAATTTACAATGCAAAATGCTGTAATTAAATTATTTCCATTAGTAAAGGCAAAATATGAATTTATAAATAGAGGAAAACATTCTTTTCCTAAAGATTTTGCCAAAATTTTAAAAGAAAATCTGAATAAAATGGCTTATTTAAAACTTTCAAATGAAGAAAGAATTTATTTAGAAAAATATTGCCCTTATCTAGATTCTTCTTATTTAGATTTTTTGAATAAATACCAATACAATCCAAAAGAAGTGAATATTTTTCAAAAAGGAGAAAATATACAAATGCATATAGAAGGATTATGGAGTAGTACTATATTATGGGAAGTTCCTATAATGTCTATTATATCTGAATTATATTATAAGTTAACAACAGGAGTTCAAAATATATCAGAAAAAAAAATTACGAATATAACAAAAGAAAAATTAAAAAAATATAAAAAATTACAAGTTAAAATTGGAGAATATGGAACAAGAAGAAGATATTCTTATAAAGTGCATAAATTAGTTCTAAAAATATTAAAAGAAGAAGGCCCTCCTTTTTTTATAGGAAGTAGTAATGTTCATCTTTCTCATATTTTATCAATCAAACCAATAGGAACTCAAGCTCACGAATGGGTAATGTTTCATGCTGCAAAATATGGATTTAATATAGCAGATCGTATAGCTATGGAAAATTGGTTAAATATTTACAAAGGTAAATTAGGAATTGCTTTATCTGATACATATACTTCGCCAGTTTTTTTCAAAAATTTTAATAAAAGATTATCCAATATTTTCAAAGGAGTAAGACATGATAGTGGAGATCCTATTTTTTTTACAAAAGAAATTATAAAACATTACAAAAAATTTAAAATAAATCCTATAAGAAAAAAAATTATATTTTCAGATAATCTTAACCCATGTAAAGTTGCCTATATTTCTTCTTTTTGTAAAAAGAAAATAAATACTTGTTTTGGAATAGGAACAAATTTCACTAATGATATAGGAGTACCTTCTATGAATATTGTCATAAAAATGGTAAAAACTTTTTTCGGAAAAAAATGGAAATCAGTGGTTAAACTTTCTAATGTTCAAGAAAAATCTACAGGAAAAAAAAATATGATTTTTTTTGCTAAAAAAATCCTTAAAATAAGGAATAATTTTTATTCATGACATAATGACATTATGTATTTTTATTATAATATTAAAAATATGAAAGATAAAAATTTTTACATTGAAAATTATGGTTGTCAAATGAACATATCAGATAGCGATATTATTACTTCTATTTTATTAAAAAACGGTTTTACTCAATCTAAAAATTTGGATGAAGCAAACATAATTTTATTAAATGCATGTTCCATTCGAGAAAAAGCAGAATTAACTCTAAAAAAAAGATTGGAACAATTAAAATTTTATAAAAAAAATAAAAAAATTTGGATTGGAATTACAGGGTGTTTTTCAAAACAAATAAAAAAAATTTTTTTAGAAAAAAAGATAGTAGATTTTTTTGTTTCACCAGATTCTTATAGAGAAATCCATAATTTTATTAATTATTCTATAATAGGAAAAAAGTATTTTTTTTATGATTCTATTAAGAAAAAAAATGAAACTTATGCAGATATAAATATTATAAAACAAAAAAATAAAAAAATAACAACTTTTTTAAGTATAACAAGAGGATGTGATAACATGTGTACTTTTTGTATTGTTCCTTTTACCAGAGGAAGAGAAAGAAGTACTGATCCAAATTCTATTATTAAGGAATGTGAACGGTTATATCAAAATGGATATAAAGAAATAATTCTTCTAGGACAAAACGTAGATTCTTATTTATGGATATACAATAAAAAAAACATAAATCAAAATCAAAAAAATGTTGTAGATTTTTCAAATCTTTTAGATCTTTTAGCAAAAAAAAATCCTATGATGAGAATTAGGTTTTCTACATCCAATCCTCATGATATGTCTAATAAAGTATTAGAAGTTATTTCTAAACATAAAAATATTTGCAAACATATTCATCTACCTGTTCAATCTGGAAGTAATAAAATATTAAAATTAATGAACAGAAAATATACAAGAGAAAAATATCTTTTTTTAGTTAAACAAATTAAAAATATTATACCTGAATGTTCTATATCTCATGATATTATATCTGGATTTTGTAATGAAAATGAGGAAGATCATCAGGATACCATAAATTTAATGAAAGAAATCAAATACAACTATGGTTATATGTTTTCCTATTCTCCTAGACCTGGAACTTATGCATATAGAAAATTAAAGGATAATGTACCTAAACACATAAAAAAGAAACGATTACAAGAAATTATTGATTTACAAAGAAAACATTCATTTTATAGAATGCAAGAACATTTAGGTAAAGTAGAAGAAGTTCTAATAGAAGGAGAATCAAAAAAAAATAATCAATATTGGTATGGAAGAAACACACAAAATTTAATCGTAGTTTTTCCTAAAAAACACCTAAATATAGGAGATTTAGTTCATGTAAAAATAAAAAATACAACATCTGCAACTTTAATAGGAGACATTTGCATATGATGTAAAAAAAAATAAAAACATGGAACCCGTTTTTATCCAAAAAATAAAACAAAAATTTGGAATCATTGGATATGATTGTACTTTGTATAGAGCATTAGAAAAGGCAATACAAGTAGCACCTACTGATATTTCAGTATTAGTTCTTGGAGAAAGTGGAGTAGGAAAAGAATTTATTCCAAAAATTATTCATCAATATTCTTCTAGAAAACATCACAGTTATATTGCTGTAAATTGTGGAGCTATTCCAGAGGGAACTATTGATAGTGAACTTTTTGGTCATGAAAAAGGATCTTTTACCGGAGCTACAAGTATGAGAAAGGGTTATTTTGAAGGAGCAAATGGAGGAACTGTTTTTTTAGATGAAGTTGGGGAATTACCTTTAACTACACAAGTTCGTCTTCTTAGAATATTAGAATCTGGAGAATTTATTAAAGTAGGTTCTTCTAAAATTCAAAAAACAAATATCCGTATTGTTGCTGCTACAAATTTAAATATGATAGAGTCTATTCAAAAAGGAAAATTTAGAGAAGATTTATTTTATCGTTTAAATACAGTACAAATTAATGTACCTCCTTTACGTTTTCGTAAAAACGATATTAAATTTTTGTCTAAAAAATTTTCTAATGATTTTGCAGAAAAGTATCATATGCCTTCAATAATATTGAATGAAGAATCTTTAAAATATTTGGAAAATTATCCTTGGCCTGGAAATATAAGACAATTAAAAAACTTAATAGAACAAATTTCTGTAGTGGAAACTAAACGTGAAATTTCTATAGAAAAATTAAAAGAATATATTCCAGAAAATATTCCATCAATATCTTTTTCTAATCATAATAATAACAATGTAATAGAAACATCTTTTCATAGTAGAGAAAAAGATTTTCTTTATAAAATTTTATTTGATATGAAAAAAAATTTAAATGACTTAAAAAATATCACTTTTCAATTGATTAAAAATAACTCCAATAATAGATTTATTGAAGAAAATCAACGTCTTATGGAAAAAGTTTTTGGAAAAATGATTTACAATAGAAATGATTCTATTTTCCAATTAGAAGACTCATCTAAATCTTCTTCAGATTTAGATTATGAAGAAGTAGAAGAAGATTTATCAAAAAATGAATTATCTTCTTTTTCTTTGCAAGAAAAAGAAATTGAATTTATTCAAAAAGCTTTAAAAAAGAATAAAGGAAAAAGAAGAAAAGCTGCAAAAGAATTAGGAATTTCAGAAAGAACATTATACAGAAAAATTAAACAATATGGCTTATAAAAAAATTTTTTTTATTTTAACTTTTATATCATCATATATGATGTTTAGTTGTTATCATTCATCGTTTTCTGATAAAAAAAAGACAATAGAAATAGGAAAAATTACGGAACGTGTTAATATACCTAGAAGATCTATTTCCTTTGATTTTAAAAGAAGTATTGAAGATTATATTATGGAACATAATCCTTCCAATTTAGTTATAAAAAATGGAGATGTTGTTTTAGAAGGTACTTTTTTGCATTATGCAGTTATTCCATTAGAAGATTCTCCTTTAAAAAAAATTAAATTAACAATGAAAATCTATTATAAGGATAAAATCGAACCAGAAAAAAATTGGGAAAAATGTTTTAATGTATCTGAAAACTTTTCCAGGAACGAAAAAGATATTTTTTCAAAAAAAATTATTGATAAAATTATAGAAAACTTAACAACTGAAGTATATCGTGAAATATTTCATGATTTTAACGAAACTTGGTAAGTAAATGAAAAATATATCATTCATAATTATATTTGGTTTTTTCATTATTTTAATATGTCTTTTGCTTATGTTAGTTATATTAATACAAAGTCCTAAAAAAGAAAGTATTCATCAATCTTTTATGGAAAAAAATTTTAGATTTTTTGGAATTAAAAGAACAAATACATTTTTAGAAAAAATTACTTGGATTTTATCCATTCTCATATTTTTTTTAATTCTATCTTTCAATTTTTTACTAAAATCAAAACATTTAAGAAACTAAGTATGTCATTATGACATTTAATATTGATTTAATGAAAAAAAATTCAAATTTTTTTATTTGGCATGTTTTTGGCTTCTTGAACAATTAGAACCGTTAACTTTAAAATTATTTATAATATGGTGGAAGTAAAGATTAATCCTTTAGCAGATCGTGTCCTTGTACAACCTGATCCTGCTGAAACAAAAACAACTTCAGGTATTATTATTCCTGATACTGCAAAAGAAAAACCACAAAAAGGAACAATAATTGCCGTAGGTAAAGGAAAAAAAGATGAGCCTATGAATTTAAAAAAAGGAGATAGAGTTTTATATGGAAAATATTCTGGTACAGAATTAAAATGGGAGGGTGAAGAATATCTCATTATGCGAGAATCTGATGTTATAGCTATTATATGATTGACTCATCATACTAATCAAAAAAATAAAATCAGGAAAATTTATTAAAAAATTAAAAAAATTATGGCAAAAGATATTAAATTTGATATTGAAGCAAGAGATAAATTAAAAAAAGGAGTAGATGCATTAGCAAACGCCGTAAAAGTTACTTTAGGACCAAAAGGTCGTAATGTTGTATTGCAAAAATCTTTTGGAGGCCCTCAAGTAACTAAAGATGGGGTCACTGTTGCTAAAGAAATTGAATTAGAAGATCCTATAGAGAATCTTGGTGCTCAAATGGTAAAAGAAGTTGCATCTAAAACCAATGATGTAGCTGGAGATGGAACCACAACTGCTACTGTTTTAGCTCAAGCTATCGTCAGAGAGGGTTTAAAAAATGTAGCAGCAGGTGCTAATCCTATGGATTTAAAAAGAGGAATAGATAAGGCTTTAGAAGTAGTTGTTTTAGATTTAAAAAAACAATCTAGAGAAGTTGGAGGGAATACAGAAAAAATAAAACAAGTAGCTTCTATTTCTGCAAATAATGATGAAAAAACTGGAGCTTTAATAGCTGATGCATTTGAAAAAGTAGGAAAAGAAGGAGTTATTACTGTTGAAGAAGCAAAAGGAACAGATACATCTGTAGATGTTGTTGAAGGTATGCAATTTGATAGAGGATATCAATCTCCTTATTTTGTAACAAATGCTGAAAAAATGATAACAGAATTTGATCAACCTCAAATTTTATTATCTGATAAAAAAATAGCAGCAATGAAGGATCTACTTCCTATATTAGAACCTGTAGCTCAATCTGGAAAGCCTTTATTAATTATTTCTGAAGAAGTAGAAGGAGAAGCTTTAGCTACATTAGTAGTTAATAAAATACGAGGAACTTTAAAAGTAGCAGCTATTAAAGCTCCTGGATTTGGAGATAGAAGAAAAGCTATGTTAGAAGATATAGCAATTCTAACAGGAGGAAGTGTAATTTCTGAGGAAACAGGAAGTAAATTAGAAGATGTGAAATTACATATGCTAGGAAAAGCAGAAAGAGTTATTATAGATAAAGATAATACTACTATAGTTAATGGAGGAGGAAGTAAAAAAGATATAAGAGCACGTGTAGATCAAATTAAATCTCAAATAGAATCTACAACATCAGATTATGATAAAGAAAAACTACAAGAGCGTCTTGCAAAACTAGCTGGAGGTGTTGCCGTTCTTTATGTTGGAGCTGCATCTGAAGTAGAAATGAAAGAAAAAAAAGACCGTGTAGATGATGCTTTAAATGCCACTAGAGCTGCGGTAGAGGAAGGAATAGTAGCTGGAGGTGGAGTTGCTTTAGTTCGTGCTATTAAATCTTTAGAAAATACAACAGGAGATAATGTAGATCAAGATACCGGAATACAAATTGTAAGAAGATCTCTTGAAGAACCTTTACGTCAAATTGTAGCCAATACAGGTGGAGAAGGATCTGTCGTAGTAGCTAAAGTGGCTGAAGGAAAAGGTGATTTTGGATATGATGCTAAAATTGGTGAATACAAAAACATGATAGTAGAAGGAATTATAGATCCAACTAAGGTTGCTAGAGTAGCATTAGAAAATGCAGCTTCTGTATCAGGAATGTTGTTAACTACTGAATGTGTTGTTACAGAAATAAAAAAAGATGAATCCAATATTGCACCTCAAATGCCTGGAGCTGGAGGAGGAGGAATGGGAGGAATGATGTAATAACAATATCTATTATATACAACATCATAAATGAAATAAAAAAAAATAGTGTCTTAACCAAGACACTATTTTTTTTTATTTCATTTATGATGTTTACTTAAAAAAAATATAAAAGACGTTAGATCCAATTTTTTTGAACTTTTAAAGTTTTTTCGATCACATCTCTTACACATCCCCTACCTCCTTTTTTTGGAGATATATATTTAGATATATTTTTTACTTCTTGAACTGCATCTATTGGAGAACAAGGTAATGCTACAGATTTCATAATCTCAATATCAGGAATATCATCTCCCATGTAAAGAATTTTTTTTTTAGTAAGATTTAAAATTTTACAATATTCATCTAAATATTTTTTTTTATTATTTACTCCTTGATAAATATAAGAGATATTCAAGTCCCTCAAACGTCTAAAAACCATCAAATCTGATCCTCCTGTTATAATACATAAATTATATCCTTTTTCTCTTGCTAATTGTATCGCATACCCATCTTTAGCAAACATTCTTCTTCCAAAATTTCCATCTGAAAACAAATGTAAAGTACAATCCGTTAATACTCCATCTACATCAAATATGAAAGTATTAATATCATTCATTATCTTTATATAAGTTTCCATATAATATTATATTCATTTTCATTATTTATTATTCAAACATAACCATAGCATAAAATAACAAAAATCATTAAACAATTATGTTTATTTATATAAAATAAAACAATTTTTTTATGAAAAAATTTAAAAATAAATATATTACTTAACTTATGTTCTCTTATATATCTTCAAAATTAATATTTGTGAAATTTTTCATATCTGATGTTCTTTTTTGAACTTCCTTAAGTTCTTGATTATATGTAGTATGATTCTTAAAATCTTTTTGATGACGTTCAGAAATAACTTCTCTTCCTTTTTCATTAATAATAAAACGAATCATATCGTCAAGTATACTCTGGAATTTTGAAAAATCTTCTTTATACAAATAAATTTTATGTTTTTTATAAGTTATTTCTCCTGTTTCAGAGAAATTTTTTTTACTTTCAGTTATCGTCAAATAATAATCACCTGCTCTTGTTTCTCTTGCATCAAAAAAATAAGTCCTACTACCAGTTTTTAAAGTTCGTGAACAAATTTCATTTCTGTCTTTAATGTTTTCTTTGTTTTCTTTTTCGTCCATTTCAAAATATATTATAATCCAAACTAAGCAAATCTAAATAAAAAAAATGGTCTATACTATTTTTTTTCATGATTGTTATCATAATTTTATGAAAAAATATTATGATTTTCTATCTTTGATATTTTTCCATTTTTTAAAACAATAAATAAATCAAAATCTGAAATATAAGAAATATCATGAGTTATAATAATAATAGTACTGTATTTCAGTTCTTTTTTAAGATAACGAATAATTTCTCTTCTAGTTTTTTGATCTATAGCAGAAAAACTATCATCAAATATAAGAATTTTTGGATTTTTTATAATAGCTCTAGCTATACATATCCTTTGTTTTTGTCCTCCCGATAAAGTAATTCCTCTTTCTCCTATAATTGTTTCATATCTATTTTTAAAATTTAGAATATCATTTTCTATCATAGCTATTCTAGCCGCATTATATACTTTACATGGAGTTATTTTTTTAATACTTCCTATAGCTATATTATTATAAATAGAATCTGAAAAAAGAAAAGATTCTTGAGGAACATAACCAATGTTTTTTCTGAAATTATATAAATTATGATCTTTTAAAGATAAATTATCTACTAATATTTCTCCTTGTTTAGGATCATATAAACGGGATATTAATCTTCCTATTGTTGTTTTTCCTGATCCTGTTTCTCCTGTTAAAATTAAAGTTTTACCTTTCATTAAAGTAAATGAAATTTTACTAAGTGTATAATTTTGAACATATTGTTTTCTATTATATAAACTCCTTTGAGGACAATAAAAAAAACTTACATTTTTAAATTCAACTTTTCCAAAAATTCTTGTTTTTACTAAATTAGTATTCAATATTTCAGGTTTTATTTTCAAAAATTCACTAATACGAATTAGTGATACTTTAGCTCTTTCTGAAATAGAAATAACCCATCCTAATATAATAAAAGGAAAAAATAAAATATTTACATATGTAAAAAATTCAGCAATATTTCCTATCTCTTTAATTTCACCTTCAAAATATTTTTTTCCCCCAAAGAATAAAATCAATGAATAACAAATTCCTATAAAAAATATAATTAAAGAAGATAATATGGTATCAATTTTAGCTAATTCTATATTTTTTTTTTTATATTGAGATATAATTTTTTTGTGTTTCTCTTGAAAAAAAGATTCTGATACAAATAATTTGATAATATAAATTCCTGAAAAAGTTTCTTGTATAAAAGAACATATGATAGACTGGAATTTTTGAACCTTTTTACTTTTTTTAGCAATAAAAATACTAATATAATAGATAAAAATAAAAAGAATAGGAATAGGCAAAACTACATAAAAAGTTAACACTTTATTAATCCTTAACATTTGCATAAGAACCATAAAAAAAAGAATTATAAGATTCAAAAAATACATAAATCCAGGACCTATACATTGTCTTATAAAAGAAACGTCTTCTGTAAGACGATTCATTAAATCACCTGTAGAATTTTTTTTATAAAAAGAAGAACTTAACTTTTGATAATGTGAAAAAATTTCGTTTTTTATATCAAATTCTATCATTCTAGATGTAGTAATTATACATTGTCTCATATGATATTTTACAAAACCTCCTATAATTGGAACTATTAATATGATACTAACATAAATACAAATATCTTTTTTTAAAGAAATAAAATTTGATAAATCACTAAAAATATAACTTATAACATTAATTGACTTTCCTATATAAGGAATAGGAAATAAAGTTAAAATATTTGATATTAAAATTAATAAAAACCCTATAGATAATCGTAATTTGTATTTTCGACAATATTTTTTGCTAAAAACAAATAAACCGCCATTCATATAATGAACAAAAATACAAACTTTTTAAATTTCGATTTTTTATTTATATAATTATACGAAAAATTTTTCGCATAAAAAATCAACATTATTACAACAAAAATGTCAGTAAGACGACACTTTAGAATAAGAAGTTTACAGTTTTTATATGCTCAATATATATCTAAAATGGATTTAAATAAAGTTGAAGAAAATATGCTTAAAAGTATTAAATCTTTGCATCATCTTTATATTTTTCTTCTCTATTTAATTTTAAAAATTAGAGAAAACGCTTTGAAAAAAAAATTATATAATAAAACAGATTTTATACAAAAATTAGCATATAATTCATTGATAAAAATGTTATCTGAAAATAAATATTTAATAGAAGAATATCGTTCTACAAAAAATTCTGAAAAAGTTTTATGGAATCAACAATATGAATATATTTTTTTTTTATTAAAAAAAAAGCAAAAATCAAATTTTTTCAAGAAATTTTCTGTAAAATCTTGTTCTTCTTTTGAAGAAGAAAAAAATTTTTTAATAAAATATTATAAAAATTTTGTTATTCCAGATAAAAAATTAATAGAATATATAGAAGATTTATACTTTTTTCATGGAAAAGAGGATTTATACATGGCTCATACTATGGTATGCAAAACTCTACAATTTATCAATTATTCCACTCCTAAAAATTTTAAATTGTATAATATATATAACAACGAAGAAAATAAAAAATTTATAATCAAATTATATCGAAATACAATTTTTCATAAAGAAGAATTTAATAATTTAATTAATGATATATCATGTAATTGGGATATTAAAAGAATAGCAATTATAGATTTAATTATATTGCAAATGGCTATTTGCGAATTTTTATATTTTCCAAATATCCCTCCCAAAGCAACTATGAATGAATATATAGAAATAACAAAAATATTTTGTATGGAAAAAAGCAAAATTTTTATTAATGGTATATTAGACCAAATATTTAAATTTTTATATAAAAAAAATAGAATATTCAAAATAGGAAAAGGACTCATGTAAGCATGTAAGTAAGTTTACTTAAACTAAAATATTATATTTCTATGTTTTTTTTATTACAGCAAAATTCTATTATGAGTACCATTTGGATGTTTGTACTAATTTTTATTATATTTTATTTTTTTATGATACGTCCTCAAATAAAAAAACAAAAAAATGAAAAAAAATTTCAAGAAGATTTAAAAATAGGAAATCATATTGTAACAAATTCAGGAATACATGGTAAAATCATAGATATTACAGGATATTTTTTCATACTAGAAACTATCACAGGAAAAATAAAACTTGAAAAAGATACAATTTCAAAAGAATTAACTCAATTACGTTATAATAATAACAATAAAAAATCATAGCATACAATTATTATTTTATTAAACAATGATCAAAAAAATAAAATTGATAGGAATAACGGGAAAAATGGGGACTGGAAAAAGTTTATTTTCTTCTTTTTTCAAAAAAAAAGGAATTCCTGTATATTCTTCAGATAAAAGAGGAAAAATATTAATGAATCAAATAAAAATTATAAAAAAAAATATTATAAAATCTTTTGGACAAGAATCATATAAAAAAAAAAAATAAATACAATTTATTTATCTAAAATAGTGTTTAAAAATTCTACAGCATTAAAATTATTATGTACTATTATACATCCATGGATATCAATAGATTTTAAACACTGGATGTCAGTTATTATTTTACAAAAAAAACCTTTATACGTTATAAAAGAATCAGCTTTATTATTCGAAAGCAAAAGTTATAAAGAATGTGATTTCATTATCACTGTAACTGCGTCTAAAAAAAATATGATTGAAAGAATAATAAAAAGAGATAATTTAAATGAAAATCAAATTATAGATCGATTGAAAAATCAAATATCTAATAAAAAAAGAAAAAAAAAATCCAATCTTATAATCAGAAACTATTCATCTATATATCACTTGCAAAAAAAAGCAAATAAAATACATAAACGATTAGAAAAATTAATTACAAAAAAAAATCAATAATATGGGAAAAGGAGATAAAAAAACTAAAAGAGGAAAAATAAGAAATAAAACTTATGGAAATCTTCGTAAAAATCCAAGAAATACGAAAAAGAAAAAAGAAAAAAGTAAAAATACTAATCTTTTTTAGTTATACTATTGCTATTATCATCATTGGTAAAAATAGATAGAAAATATATTAATTGGGCTAAACAACCAAGAGAAGAAACTACATATGTCATAGCTGCTAAATTTAATGATTCTCTTGCTTTATGATATTCCTGATAATTAACCATATTTTTGGTTTTTAACCAAAATAATGCTCTATTACTTGCGTCGAATTCTATAGGTAATGTAATAAAAGAAAAAATTACAACTAAAAAAAATAACCCTATTCCTAACTTTAAAATTAGGGAATCTTTTCCTCCTGAACTATAAAAGATAGTTAATCCAGACATTATTGCAATATTCACAAATTTAGAACTTAAACTCAAAATAGGGATTAAATAATTCCGTAATTTTAATAGATTATAACCTAATCTATGTTGTAAAGCGTGTCCACATTCATGAGCTGCCACTGCAACGGAAGCTGCTGTACTATCATTATATACATTTTCACTTAAATTAATTGTTTTGTTAATAGGATTATAATGATCAGTCAATTCTCCTGTTACAGAAAGAACATTTACGTCATGAATTCCATGATCTATTAACATTTTTTCTGCTATTTCTTTTCCACTCATACGTGATTGTAAGTATAATTTAGAATAATTTCTAAATTTATTTTTTAATATTGTATTTACAATAACACTTACTAAAACAGTGATCCCTATAATAAAATAGTAAGTCATACAAATCTATTTTTTAACAAAATTATTAATTTATCAATTAAAATGAAAATATATATAAATTAGTTATGTCAAATTTTTGACTATGAATATACCAAAAGTCAACAACCTAAAAAGAATCGTTATTATTGGTGCCGGATTTGCGGGGTTACAAGTAGCAAAAAAATTAAGAAGAGATAAATTTCAGGTGATTCTTATTGATAAAAATAATTATCATACTTTCCAACCTTTATTGTATCAAGTAGCAACAGCAGGTTTAGAACCAGATTCTATAGCACATTCTATTAGAAATATTATAAGAAAAACAAAAAATTTCTTTTTTAGACTGGCTATTGTTCATTATATTAATACAAAAAAACAAACGATACATACAAATGTAGGAAGTTTATCCTATGATTACTTAATTATAGCAACAGGATCTGTGACCAATTATTTTGGAAATAAAAATATAGAATCTTTTGCTTTACCCATGAAATCTATTCCAGAAGCTTTGAATTTAAGAAGTCTTATTTTACAAGATTTTGAATCTGCTTTATTAACAACAGATGAGAAAAAAAAAATAAAACTTATGACTTTTGTCATTGTAGGAGGAGGGCCTACTGGAGTAGAATTAGCTGGTGCTTTAGCTGAAATGAAAAAATATGTATTACCGCATGATTATCCTGATTTAGATATTCGATACATGAATATTCACTTATTACAAGCTACTTCTAGATTACTGGATGGTATGTCTGAACAATCAGCTAAACAAGCTTATAAAAATTTGAAAGAATTAGGTGTTATCATTTGGTTAAATTCTTTAGTGAAAGATTATAATGGAGAAATAGTTTTTATGGAAAAAAATCAAAAAATAGAATCTTTTAATGTAATATGGGCAGCAGGGGTAAAAGGTGCAATTATAAAAGGATTTCTAAAAGAAGATATGGAAGGAAATAGAATTTTAGTTAACAATTATCTTAAAGCTATAAAATATAAAAATATTTTTTCTATTGGAGATGTTGCTTATGTAAACGATAGTAAAAATTATCCTAATGGATATCCCATGACAGCCCAACCTGCTATACAACAAGGAAATCATTTAGCTAGAAATTTGAATTGTTTTATAGATAATATCGAAATGATGAAACCTTTCATTTACAAAAACATAGGTTCTATGGCTACTATTGGTAGAAATAAAGCCGTATGTGATTTTCCTTATTTAAAACTAAAGGGTTTTTTAGCATGGATTACTTGGATGTTTGTTCATTTAGTTAATTTAATAGGTTTTAGAAATAGAGTAATAGCTTTAACAAATTGGATTATTCAATATTTTCATTATAATAAAAGTGTACGTTTAATTATAAGACCATTTCATAGAAGAAAAAAAAGAATTACTTAAAAATAAGTTGAGAAAGAATATTTTTTATTTTATTTTCTGTTTCCATATATTCTTGATGAATATCGCTGTCTATAGTAATTCCACTACCGGCATATAAAATCATTTCTTTTTTATCTTCTTTTATTCTTACACATCTTAAATTCAAATATAGTTCCATATTAGTTTGATTGACTATTCCAATATATCCTGTATAAAAATTTCTTTCGTATCCTTCATTTTTATGAATGAAATCTAAAGAATTCTTCTTAGGAAATCCACATATAGAAGGAGTTGGATGTAAACAACTTAATATTTCATAATAATTAGGTTCCTTATAAAAGGAAAAATATATTGAAGTTTCTAAATGTTTTAAATGACCTATTTTTATAGTTTTTGTATTTTTTATATGAATAGAACCTCTATAAGATTTTAATAAATGAAGTATATATTTTACTACAATTTTATGTTCTTCTATTTCTTTTCTTGTCCAATTTTTTAAACCCCAAATAGTTCCTGCTAAAGCTGAAATTTTTAATTTTTTATCATGACATTTCATGAGAAGTTCAGGAGTAGATCCGATCCAAAATCCATAATGAAAATTATACCAAAGACTAATTAGAGCATTGGGATAAGTATGAATTAATTTCATAAATGTATTTTTAAAATAAAAATTCCGAAAAGGAATTTTTATAGATCTGGATAAAACAACTTTTGTTAAAAATCCTTTCCTTATACTTTCGATAGCTTTTTTTATTAATTTCTTATATTTATAAGAATCTGTTAAAAAAGAAGAGTTTTTTTCCCAAAAAGAAGGAGAAATATTTTCTTGTTTATAAGTTTTTTGTATATCTACAGAATAAATGTTTTTAGGGTGTATTTTTATAATATGATTGTGATTAAAATTTTGAATTAAAAAAAATTTTTCTCCTACAGAATCATAATGAGAATAAAAAAATATTTTTTTATCATAAGGTTTTCTAAAAACAACAAAATTATTATGATTATAATAATTTTTTATAATTTTTTTATATAGAGAAAAAACACTAATTTCTATTGGCATGTTTTCTTTATTGGAATTATAATATTTGTTAATTTACAAAAACTAATCATAGTTTTTTTTTCATCATAAACATTAACTTGAATAAAATGTAAGATATTTCCCTTGTGAAAAATTCTTGCTTCCGCAAATAAAATTCCTTTTTTTATTTTTATAGATCGAATATGATTCGTAGAAATTTCAATACTAAAAACATTAAATTTCCTTTTTTTTTCATTTTCAATATTTATGAAAGAAATAGAACTTCCAACGCTTTCAGCTAAAATTATAGTTGCTCCTCCATGCAAAAAACCAAAAGGTTGAAATATTTCATGATTTATAGGCATTTTTGCAATCAATCTATCTAATTGATTGGATAAAAAAATAAATTGAATTTGCATTATATTTATCAATGTATTTTTTTTTAAGTCATTTAATTCATTTAATAATTCCTCGGTTTTTTTTCTCATAACTAACATAAATAATACATAAATAATAATATAATAATTATTGTTTTTTTGTATATAAACAATTTACATTATATATTATTATTATATATTCTATAACTATTTTTTTCATTAATAAAACATATCTTAAAGAAATTAGAAAATATGAAAGAACAATCTTATGAGGATCTTATTCCTTTGATAGGAATAGAGGGTAAAATTATTGGATTTGAAAAAAAAGAAAAAATTCATATAAAAGGATTACGACATAGTGCTGTTTCTGTTTTTATTTTTAATCTAAAAAATGATTTAATGTTACAAAAAAGATCTTCAAAAAAATACCATTCTTCTTTACTTTGGACTAATACTTGTTGCAGTCATCCTAAAAAAAATGAATCTGTTTTAAAAGCAGCTCACCGTTGTTTAATAGAAGAAATGGGTTTTGATTGTTTTTTGGAACAAAAATTTAGTTTCACTTATCATGAATTTCTTAGTAATGGATTAATAGAAAATGAATTAGATCATGTTTTTATTGGACATTATGAAAAATCTCCAATTATAAATTTTAAAGAAGTAGATAATTGGAAATGGATTTCATTAAATGAATTAATTAAAAATATTTATACTTATCCAACTTCTTATACTATTTGGTTAAAGATTATTATTAAAAATTATTTAAATCAATTAGAATATATAAAAAATGATAGCTACTGTAAATAGAAAAGGATATTTTAGTTCATCACACAGACTTTATAATAATCATTGGGATTTTAAAAAAAATATTGAAATGTTTGGAAAATGTGCAAATTTCAATTATCATGGACATAATTATGAATATATTGTTGGTATTACAGGAGAGATAGATCCTAAAACTGGTTTTGTATTTAATTTACAAAAATTGAAATGTATTCTTTTTGATGAAATAGAAAAACTTTTTGATCATAAAAATATTAATTTAGATATTAAAGAATTCTCATTTATCAATCCCACTATAGAAAATATAGTTGTTTTCATGTGGAATCGAATAAATAGTAAAATACCTTCTGATTTAAAATTAAAAATAACTTTATACGAAACGGTAAATAATTTTGTTGAATATGACGGAAAATAATAAAAATGTTATTAAAAAAACTATTTTATATGATAATCATATTCGTTTAGGAGCCAAAATAGTTAACTATTCCAATTTTTATATGCCACTTCAATATACTTCTTCTTTAATAGAGCATATGCATGTAAGAAATTATGCTGGAATTTTTGATGTAAGTCATATGGGTAAATTTATTTTAAAAGGAAGATATTCTGAAAATCTAATTCAATATTTAACTACGAATGATTTATCTAAAATCAAGATTGGACAAGCTCAATATACTTGTTTAATTAATGATAAAGGAGGAATTATAGATGATATAGTTGTTTATAAAATTTCGGAAAAAAGTTTCTTACTTATAGTAAATGCTTCTAATATTGAAAAAAATAAAAATTGGATCAATAATCATATAAAAAAATATGAATATTCTAATATAGAATTGATAGATGCTTCTCTAACACATTCTGTTTTATCTATTCAAGGTCCATTATCTTTATTTTATATTCAAAAATTAACAAATATTTCATTAAACAAAGTTCCTTTTTATCATTTTAAAATAGGAGAATTTTCGGGAATAAAAAATGTATTAATCTCTAGAACAGGATATACAGGAAATAAAGGAATAGAAATTTATGTTTCCAATGAAAATGCAAAAAAAATATGGAATGATATTTTAAAAATAGAAAAAAAAATAATTCCTTGTGGAATAGCAAGTAGAAATTCATTGAGATTAGAAATGGGATATCGTTTATATGGACAAGATATTTCTGAAAAAACAACTCCTATAGAAGCAAATTTATCTTGGATAATTAATTTTGATAAAAAATTTATAGCTAAAAAAATATTACAAAAACAAAAAAAAGAAGGAAAATATAAAAAGTTTATATCTTTTCTTGTTGAAAAAGAAAAAAAAATTCCAAGACCAGGACATTTATTAATAGATGAAAATAAAATTTCTGTTGGTTATGTTACTTCTGGTGTTTATTCTCCAGTTCTAAAAAAAGGAATTGGAATGGGATATATAACTAATATAGAAAAAAAAGATTCTATATTTCTTTTCATCAGAAAGAAAAAAATTCCTATTAAAATAGTCAAATTACCTTTTATAAAAATTTAAAACTAAATGTTTAATTTTATATGATGAAATTATAAAAAAACCATAGTTTTATCGAAAAAAAAAATATAATATATTCGGAACATTTTCAAAAAAATTTTTTGTTAGCTCTTCCTGTATTTCTTACCCAATTAGGTGTAATATGTATAGGATTATGTGATAATATAATGATTGGTTTTTTGGGGAAAAAAGCTTTAGCGTCAATTTCATTATCAAATTCTGTTTTTTTTGTTATAATCATTTTTGGATTGGGAATATCTACAGGTATTTCTACCTTAATTGCATCTATAGATGTAAAAAAAGAATATAAAAAAGGCGCTATTATTTTTCATCATGGTTTAATTTTAAATTTTTTTTTATCTATACTAATGTATGGATTAGTACATGTATTTTTATATATATTTCCTTATTTAGGACAACCTAAAGAAATATTAAACGAAACTATTTCTTTTTTAAAAATAGTATCTATATCTTTCATTCCTTGGATGATATTCGAAGTTTTTAGAAAATTTTCAGAAGGTTTATCTTTAGTATTTCCTGGTTTAATTGTAACTTGGATGTCTGTTTTTATTAATATTGTACTAAATTATATATTTCTTCACGGTAGTTGTGGTTTTCCGAAACTAGGTGTTGTTGGTATTGCTTATGCTACATTAGCATCTAGAATAATCATGTTAATTGGAATTATGATTTTATTATATCAATACAAAAAAGTACATAATTATTATAATCAATTGAAATATTTTTTTTTTAAAAAAAAATATTTCAAAGAAATATTGAAAATAGGAGTTCCCTCTGGATTACATATGTTATTTGAAATGAGCGCTTTTTCTTTATCTTCTTTTATATCAGGAGTATGCGGAACAAAAGTATTAGCTGCTCACCAAATAGTTATGAGTTTAGTTTCTTCTACTTTTATTCTCAATACAGGTTTTTCTGTAACTGCTACAATAAGAATAGCAAACCAATTAGCCCTAAAAAATTATTTAGAATTAAAAAAAATAGGAACATCTATTTTTTCTATGGGATTTATTTTTATGTTAATTTGTGGCCTTTTATTTTTCTTCTTTCGAGGCTATATTCCTTATATATACATCAAGAATGATGAAGAAGTCATTAAAATTGCAGAAAAAATGATAATAGTTGCTAGTTTTTTTCAATTATCCGATGGATTACAAGGAGTTATTCTTGGAGCATTAAGAGGTTTACAAGATGTTCATATTCCTATGTGGATTAGTTTTTTTTCTTATTGGATTATTGCTTTACCTACAGCATGGTTTTTATCTATAAAAATGGGAGGAATAGGGGTATGGATTGGGTTAGGATTTGGTTTAACTATATCAGCTATCTTACTTTTTATAAGATATAAAACTATTATCGATAAAATAATAAAAATGAAATAAACATTTCATATTCAAATAATTCATCATATAACAGTTCGTGTTAAATATCTATATTTGTTTTTCAACATATGAAATTAAAATTTTAATAAAAATAAAATTTTCATTATTTATTCTTTATGAAAACATTTCAAGAATACAA
This sequence comes from Blattabacterium cuenoti STAT, assembly GCF_003573915.1. Lineage (GTDB taxonomy): Bacteria > Bacteroidota > Bacteroidia > Flavobacteriales > Blattabacteriaceae > Blattabacterium > Blattabacterium cuenoti_A. Next base: position 453,766 of record NZ_AP014608.1, read on the forward strand.
TTTTTTCGATAAAAATATTATTCAAGCTATAGAAGATATTGGTTTTAAATATCCAACACCAATACAAGAAAAAGTTATTCCTTTTTTACTATCTTCAGAAAAAGACATTATAGCATTAGCCCAAACAGGAACAGGAAAAACAGCTGCTTTCGGTCTTCCAATCATTCAAAAAGTGAAATTAAAATCTACTCTTCCTCAAGCTTTAATTTTATGTCCTACAAGAGAATTATGTATACAAATAACACGTGATCTTTGTCGATTTTCAAAATTTTCATCATTTATAAAAATTGTTTCTTTATATGGAGGAGCAAATATAAATTCACAAATAAAATCTTTGAAAAAAAAAAATCATATTATAGTAGGAACTCCAGGAAGAATTATTGATTTAATCAAAAGAAAAAAATTATCTTTTGATAAGATTCAATATTTAGTACTTGATGAAGCAGATGAAATGTTAAATATGGGATTTAAAGATGAATTAGATTCTATAATAGAAAAATTACCAAAAAAAAGACAAAGTTTATTATTTTCGGCAACAATGTCTAAATATATGAACGTTATAGCTCATAAATATTTAATAGATCCTGTAGAAATTGTCACGGGGAAAAAAAATATTGGAGCCGATGATGTTAAACACGTTTATTATATAATAGAAAAATTGGATAAAAAATATTTAGCTTTGAAAAGAATTTTGGATATAAATCCTGATATTTATAGTATTATATTTTGTGGAACTAAAAAAGAAACTAAAGAAATAGCTGATTTTTTAACCAAAGATGGTTATAATGCTGATGCTTTATATGGAGACCTTTCACAAACACAACGTGAATCTGTTATGAACAGATTTAGAAATAGAAATCTAAAATTTCTTGTAGCCACAGATGTGGCAGCTCGTGGATTAGATATAAATAATATAACTCATGTTATTAATTACAATCTTCCAAAAGAAAGTCAAATTTATGTCCATAGAAGTGGACGTACAGGAAGAGCTGGAAATACGGGAATTTCTATTTGTATTATTCAAACTAAAGAAACTAGAAATTTAAAAGAATTTGAAAAAAAAATTGGGAAAAGTTTTAACCGTATTATGCTTCCTACGGGAGAAGAAATATGTGAAAAACAATTATTCTATTTTATAGAAAAAATAAAAAAAGTAGTTGTAAATGATAATTTAATGAAAAAATTTCTTCCCAAAATACAGAAAAATTTAGAATTTTTTGATAAAGAAGAATTAATAAAACGTTTTTCTTGGATTGGATTTAATCATTTCATAAATTATTACAAAAATTCTAAAGACTTAAATCCTGTTTTTTATAAAAAAATTATAGGTTCCCGTACAAAAAAAAAATTTTTTTCAAAACTTTTTTTAAATATAGGATCTAAAGATAATTTAACAAAATTAAGATTAATTAATTTAATCAACAAAGCTGTAAATAATTCACGTATTAATATTGGTCATATAAAAATTTTATCAAATTTTTCATTATTTGAAGTAGAAAAACGTTATAGAAATAAAATTTTAATAGGAATGAGTAGAATTAATCATTTTGGAAAACCTATTTCAATAGAAATTAAAAATTAGTTTTATTATGGCAGGAAATATTTTTGGAAATTTATTTAGAGTTAGTACTTTTGGAGAAAGTCATGGAATAGCATTAGGTGGAATTATTGATGGATGTCCAGCTGGAATAGAATTAAATATGAAAGAAATTCAATATGAATTAAATAGAAGAAGGCCTGGACAATCATCTATCGTTACTCAACGAAATGAACCTGATGAAGTAAATTTTTTATCTGGAATTTTTAATAATAAAACAACAGGAACTCCTATTGGATTCGTTGTTTATAACAAAAATCATAAATCTCACGATTATCATCATCTTAAAGAAGTTTATCGTCCATCACATTCGGATTTTACATATGAAAAAAAATATGGAATAAGAGATTATAGAGGAGGAGGGCGTTCTTCTGCAAGAGAAACAATATGTAGAGTTGTAGCAGGAGCTATTGCTAAACAATTAATTAAAGATATTAAGATTACGTCTTATGTATCTTCTGTAGGTAATATATCTATAAATAAATCTTATCAAGAACTAGATCTATCTAGAGAATCAATAGAAAAAAACTCTATAAGATGTCCTGATCCAAATACGGCAGAAAAAATGATATCTAAAATTAAAAAAATAAAAAATAGAGGAGATACTATAGGAGGTATTATAACTTGTATAATTACAAATATTCCAATAGGAATTGGAGAACCAATTTTTGAAAAGTTACATGCTGAATTAGGAAAAGCTATGCTTTCAATTAATGCAGTAAAAGGATTTGAATATGGAAGTGGATTTGATGGAACTAAATTAACTGGTTCTCAACATAATGATTTATTTCAAGAAGATGAAAGCACAAAAACAAATTTATCCGGAGGAATACAAGGAGGAATTTCAAACGGAATGGATATTTATTTTAAAATAGCATTTAAACCTATAGCTACGATAATGAAAAAACAAAAAACTATAGATAAACATGGAAATTTTATCCTTATAGAAGGAAAAGGAAGACATGATCCTTGTGTTTTACCTCGTGCTATTCCTATCGTTGAATCTATGACGGCTTTGGTTTTAGCTGATTATTGGATGTATACTAAATTATCTAAATATTCCTCAATAAAAAAAAATTGAATCGAAAACTTCTTATTTTTATTTTAGGTCCTACCTGTGTAGGAAAAACTTTTATTTCTTTGTTTTTAGCTGAAAAATTTAATACTGAAATTTTATCTTGTGATTCTAGACAATTTTATAAAGAATTAAAAATAGGAACTTCTATGCCCACAATAGAAGAACTCTCTCGTATTCCTCATCATTTTATTGGACATTTAAGTATTCATCAAAATTACAATGCAAAATTATTTGAAATAGATTCCTTAAAAAAAATTTCAAAATTATTTACTAAATATTCCACATTAATTATGGTAGGAGGATCTAGTTTATATGAAAAAGCAGTAACAGAAGGATTGTCAGAATTTCCTGAAATTAGTTTTGATATTAGAAATAATTTAATTTATCATTTTAAAAAAAAAGGAATATCTTTCTTACAAAAAGAATTTTTAAAAATTAAAGAACCAGGTATAAAAATAGATATTTATAATCCTGTACGTTTAATTCGATATTTAGAAATTTTTCAATCTACAGGAAAACCTCCTTCTTTTTTCTACAATAAAAAAAAAAGAAATTTTATAATTTTAAAAATAGGATTGATAATGCCAAGACATAAAATCTATTTTAGAATAAATAATAGAGTAGACCATATGATAAAAATAGGTTTATTAGATGAAGCTAAATTATATTATAATTATAGAAGTTTAAATAGTTTACAAACTATAGGATATCAAGAGATTTTTGATTTTTTTTTAAAAGGAAAAAATGATTTAAATAAAAGTATAGAAGAAATAAAAAAAAACACTAGAAAATATGCAAAAAGACAATTAACCTGGTATAAAAAAGATCCATCAATTATATGGTTTGATTCGAAAGAAAAAAATAAAATATTATATACTATAAAAAAAAAACAGTGGGCAATACTGGATTCGAACCAGTGACCCCCTGCTTGTAAAACAGATGCTCTAAACCAAACTGAGCTAATTGCCCTATTTCCCTATCATTTTATCAAATGTAAGAAAAATTTTAATAATATAACAGAACTTCGGATACTACAAAGGTACTTCCACTTATTAAGATTAAATCTTTTTTATCAGCTCGATTTTTAGCAGCTAAAAAAGCCTTCCTTACTGAAGGAAAAAATTTTATTTTTTCATGATTCTTAAATATTTTACTAACTAATTTTGATAAATCATGTATGGAATATTTTCTATCTATAGAGGGTTGACAAAAATAATAAAAAGACTCAATAGGAAAGTGTCTCAATAATTGATCTACTTTTTTTTCTTTTACAAAACCTAAAATTAGGTGTAATTTTTCATATGATTCTTTTTTTAATTGTTTATTAACCAAATATATACCTTCTTCATTATGAGCTATATCACAAATAATTTTTGGATTTTCTTTTCGTAAAATATGCCATCTACCTTTGAAATTAGTATTTTTTATTACGTTTTTTAATCCTTGTTTTATTGATTGATGAGATACTATAATATTTTTTCTATTATGTAAAATATTTATAATTTTTAATACAATATTCCGATTGAAATCTTGGTAATCTGCTTTAAAAGGAATTTTATATAAAAGATCTTCTTTATTTTTTACGGAAAAATATATTGGTGCATTTTTTTTTAAAGCTTCTTGAAGAAAAAGAAATCGAACTTCTTTAGAAATTTTTCTTCCTATTATTACTGATACGTTTTTTTTTATAATCCCCGCTTTTTCTTCAGCAATTTTTAATTGGTTATTTCCAAGAGTTTCTATATGATCTATACTAATATTTGTAATTACAGATATTTCTGGAATTATCAAATTAGTAGAATCTAACCTTCCACCCATTCCTACCTCAATAATTGCTATATTTACTTTTTTTTCTTTAAAATATTGAAAAGCTAAAGCGGTATTCATTTCAAAAAACGAAACTTTTTCTTTTTCTATAAATTCTTTATTTTCATTTATAAAATTTACAATAAAATCTTTTTCTATCAAGATTCCGTTACAGATTATTCTTTCTCTAAAATCTATTAAATGAGGAGAGGTAAATATTCCTATTTTATATTTTTCTTCTTGTAAAATAGAAGACAACATATGTACTGTAGATCCTTTTCCATTTGTTCCTCCTACATGTATACTTTGAAAGAAATTTTGTGGATTCCCTAAGTAAGAACAAAAATTCTGTATTCTCTTTAAACCTGGTTTGTATGATTTTAATCCTGTTTTATGATAGATTGGAAGGCGTTTAAAAATCCATTGAACTGTTTCTATATAATTCAAGTATAAAATCTTATTAAAAATAACTATAGTACAAAAATATAAATTATTTTCAATAAAAAATTGATTATATTCGTTCTATAATTGATTTTAATTTTTATTCTGAAATAAAGTCATATCTACATTTTATTGAAAAAATTATAGAGGAAGATATAAAAAATGGATTTCCTATAAAAAAAATTAAATTTCGTTTTCCTCCTGAACCTAATGGTTTTCTTCATATTGGACATGTGAAAGCTATATGTTTGAATTTTGAATTAAGTAAAAAATATAAATCTCCAATTAATTTAAGATTTGATGATACTAATCCTATAGTAGAAAATAGAAATTTTATAGATTCTATAAAAAAAGATATTCTATTTTTAGGTTTTCATTGGGATATAGAGAGTTATGCTTCAGATTATTTTTGTAAACTTTATAAATGGGCTATAAAATTAATTAAAAAAAATAAAGCTTATGTTGATGATCAATCTAAAAATATAATCCAACGTCAAAGAAAAAATCCTTTTGAAATTGGAATTGACAGCGATTATAGAAATAGATCTATAGAAGAAAATTTATTTCTTTTTGAAAGAATGAGGAATGGATTTTTTGAAGAAGGAGCTTGTGTTTTAAGAGCTAAAATTAATATGAGTTCTTCAAACATGAACATGCGAGACCCAATTATGTATAGAATTTTACAAAAAAAACATCATAGAACTGGATATCAATGGTGTATTTATCCTACTTATGATTGGACACATGGTCTATGTGATTATATAGAACAAATATCTCATTCTTTGTGTTCTTTAGAATTTGAAAATAGACGACCGTTATATAATTGGTATTTAAATCAAATTTGTACTGAAAATTCAAAAAAAATTATACCTAAACAAATAGAATTCTCAAGATTAAATTTGAGTCATACCATAACCAGCAAAAGAAAGATTCAGTATTTAATTGAAAAAAAAATAATTCAATCTTGGGATGATCCACGTATTTTAACAATATCTGGATTACGTAGAAAAGGATATACTTCTGTTGCTTTAAAAAATTTTATTCATAAAATAGGAATCACTAAAAGAAACAATATCATTGATGTATCTTTTCTAGAATTTTGGATTAGAGAACATTTGAATAAAATAGCTTTAAGAGTTATGGTAGTTTTACGTCCAATACAATTAATTATAGACAATTATTCAGATATTACTGAATGGATTGACGCAGAAAATAATCCAGAGAATCCTAATTTTGGAAATAGAAAAATTCCTTTTTCTAAGTTTTTATATATAGAAGAAGATGATTTTTTAGAAAAAGAAAAAAAAAATTTTTTTCGTCTTTGTATTGGAAAAGAAGTAAGACTTAAAAATGCTTATATCATAAAAGCAAACTCTGTAATAAGAAATTATGAAGGAAAAATAAAAAAAATACATTGTACTTATGATCCTAAAAGTAAATCTGGAAAAAAAAATAAAATTGAAAAAAAAGGAAGAGTAAAAAGTACTTTACATTGGGTGTCTATAAAGCATTCTTTTCCTATAAAAATTAATTTGTATAATCCTCTTTTTTTAAAAAGAAATCCAAATAGTATAGATTTTTATAAACATATCAACCCTAAATCAAAAGATAGAATTATAGGTTATGCAGAACCTTTCTTAAAAAAGGCAAAAAAAGGAGATCATTTTCAATTTCAAAGAATTGGATATTTTTATGTTGATAATGAAATTAAAAATGATCAAATCATTTTTAATAAAACTGTATCCATAAAAAACAAATGGAAAAAAAATGAAAAATAATTTGTTATAATTTTATTCCAAAATTTCAGGATGTAGGTTTTCATATTTTTTTAACCCAGTTCCTGCAGGGATTTTGTGTCCTACGATTACATTTTCTTTTAATCCATGTAAATAATCTATTTTACTACTTATAGCGGCTTCACTTAAAACTTTTGTTGTTTCTTGAAATGAAGCTGCAGATATAAAAGACTTAGTTTGTAATGCTGCTCTTGTTATTCCTTGTAATATAGGTCTTGCCGTAGCTGGGATTGCATTTCTAGTTTTTATTAATTTCTTATTTTTATATTTTAAAACAGCGTTTTCATTTCTTAAATCTCTATAATTAATAATATCTCCATTTTTAATGATTTCAGAATCTCCTGAATTTTCAACTACTTTCATTTGAGATATTTTATCATTTTCTTCTACAAAATCATCTTTATATTCTATATTACCTTCCAAAAACCTTGTATCTCCTACATCTATAACTTCTACTTTTCTCATCATTTGTAAAACAATAATTTCAAAATGTTTATCATTTATTTTCACGCCTTGTAAACGATAAACTTCTTGTATTTCTTTTATTAAATATTCTTGTACTGCTCTAGTTCCTCTTATATTTAAAATATCATTAGGAGTAACAGCTCCATCTGATAAAGGCGTTCCTGCTTTAACATAATCATTTTCTTGAACAAGGATTTGATTGGATAATTTTACTAAATATTTTCTAACTTCTCCTGTTTTGGATTCTACAATAATTTCTCTATTTCCTCTTTTTATTTTTCCATGACTAACAATTCCATCCATTTCTGATACAACAGCTGGATTAGATGGATTACGCGCTTCAAATAATTCAGATAGACGTGGTAACCCCCCTGTAATATCTCCTGATTTAGCTGTTTTTCTTGGAACTTTCACTAGTATTTTTCCTATATCTATTTTTTCTTCATCTTCTACCATTAAATGAGCTCCTACCGGTAAATTATATACTTTTAATTCTTCATTTTCTTCATTAAGAATTTTTAATGTTGGAATTAAATTTTTGTTTCTAACTTCCGTTATTACTTTTTCTTGAAATCCAGTTTGTTCATCTATTTCTACTTGAAAAGTAATACCTTGTTCTAAATGTTGATAAGATATTATACCAGAAAATTCTGCAACAATTACTGCGTTATAAAGATCCCATTTACAAATTAAATCTCCAGATTTTAATTGATCTCCATGTTTTACATATAAAGAGGCTCCATAAGGAACATTATTAACCATTAGTATAGATGATTTTTTTAAATCTAGAAGTTTCATTTCTGTAGTTCTAGAAACTACTATCCCTATTCGATGATAATCTTGTTTTGTTTTTACTAATTTTAAATCTTCAAATTCTACAATTCCATCATATTTTGCTTTTATTTGTGAAGATTCTGTAATATTTCCTGCTGTACCTCCAACATGAAAAGTTCGTAAAGTCAATTGAGTACCTGGTTCTCCGATAGATTGTGCTGCAATCACTCCTACGGCCTCTCCTTCTTGAACTATTTTTCCTGTAGATAGATTACGTCCGTAACATTTAGAACAAATTCCCATTTTTGCTTCACAAGTCAAAGGAGATCTAACTTCTACTATTTCAATTCCGGATTTATCAATGATATCTGCTATTTTTTCATCAATCATTTCTCCTGAAGAAATTATCAATTGATTGCTTTGATAAATATCATTTAAAGATACACGTCCTAAAATTCTATCGAATAAAGTTTCTACAATTTCTTCATTTTTTTTTAATGCAGAAATTTCTAATCCTCGTAAAGTTTTGCAATCTTTCATTTTTATAATGACGTCTTGAGCTGCATCTACTAAACGTCTTGTAAGATATCCAGCATCTGCCGTTTTTAATGCAGTATCTGCTAAACCTTTTCTAGCTCCATGAGTAGATATAAAATATTCTAAAATAGAAAGACCTTCTCTAAAATTGGATAAAATCGGATTTTCAATAATTTCCCCTCCAGAAGATCCTGTTTTTTGAGGTTTTGCCATTAAACCACGCATTCCTGAAAGTTGACGTATTTGCTCTTTAGATCCTCTTGCTCCAGAATCTAACATCATGTATACAGGATTAAATCCTTTTCTGTCTTCACGCATGTATTTCATTACTTTTTCCGTAAGCATAGCGTTAGTATTTGTCCATATATCAATTACTTGATTATAACGTTCATTATTCGTAATTAATCCCATGTTATAATTCATTTTTATATTATCTACTTGTTTAATGGCATTTTGTACCATTTTTTTCTTATTATCAGGAATAATAATATCTCCTAATCCAAAAGATAAACCACCTTTAAACGCATTATAAAAACCTAATTCTTTAATATCGTCTAGAAAATTAGCAGCAGTAGGTACATCTGTAAGATATAATATTTTACCTATAATTTCTCTCAAAGATTTTTTCGTAAGAGATTCATTGATAAATCCTACCTTTTTAGGTACTACTTGATTAAATAATACTCTACCTACAGTAGTTTCTATAATTCTACTTATAAGTTTTTCTTTTTCACGAAGACAAACTTTAACTTTAATTAAAGCATGTAAATCCGCTATTTCTTGATTATACGCTATTTCTACTTCTTCTGGAGAATAAAAAATAAGTCCTTCTCCTTTCACTTTTTTTTTAGAATCTGAAATTAAAGGTTTAGTCATATAATATAATCCTAGCACCATATCTTGAGAAGGAACTGTAATAGGAGAACCGTTAGCTGGATTTAATATATTTTGAGAAGCTAACATCAAAAGTTGAGCTTCTAATATAGCTCCATGAGATAAAGGTAAATGAACAGCCATTTGGTCTCCATCAAAATCTGCATTAAAAGCTGCACAAACTAAAGGATGTAATTGAATAGCTTTTCCTTCTATTAATTTAGGTTGAAAAGCTTGAATTCCTAATCTATGTAATGTAGGTGCCCTATTTAATAATACAGGGTGTCCTTTTAATACGTTTTCTAAAATATCCCATATCATAGGATTTCTTTTATCAATAATTTTTTTTGAAGATTTTACTGTTTTTACTATTCCTCTTTCAATTAATTTTCTTATAATAAAAGGTTTATAAAGTTCTGCTGCCATATCTTTAGGTAATCCACATTCGTGTAATTTCAAATGTGGACCTACTACAATAACAGATCTGGCAGAATAATCAACTCTTTTTCCAAGAAGGTTCTGTCTAAAACGACCTTGTTTCCCTTTTAATGCATCAGATAAAGATTTTAAAGGACGATTAGCCTCTGATTTTACAGCAGAAACTTTCCTTGAATTATCAAAAAGAGAATCTACTGCTTCTTGCAGCATCCTTTTTTCATTTCTTAAAATGACTTCAGGAGCTTTAATTTCTATAAGTCTTTTTAATCTATTATTTCTGATAAGTACACGACGGTATAAATCAGTCATATCAGAGGCAGCATAACGTCCCCCATCTAAAGGAACTAAAGGACGTAATTCAGGAGGAATTACAGCTAATACATGAATTATCATCCAAGATGGATTTCCAAAATTTTTATTTCCTTCTTTAAAAGATTCAACAATTTGTAAGCGTTTTAATGCTTCAGCTCTTCTCTGTTTAGAGGTTTCATTATGAACTTGATTTCTTAATTCCATTGATAAATGATTCAGATCTACTCGATTTAAAAGATCCTCTATGCATTCTGCTCCCATTTTGGCAATAAATTTATTTGGATCAGAATCTTCTAATTGTTGATTTTCTTTTGGAAGTTTGTTTAAAACTTGTAAATATTCTTCTTCAGTCATAAAATCTCCTTTTTGAAAAGGTGATCCATCTAAACGAATACTTTTTCCTCCTTGAATTACAACATATCGTTCATAATAAATAATCATTTCAAGTTTTTTAGAGGGTAATCCTAATAAATATCCTATTTTATTAGGAGAAGACCTAAAACACCAAATATGAACAACAGGAACAACAAGACTTATATGTCCCATACGTTCTCTTCTTACTTTTTTTTCAGTGATTTCAACGCCGCATCTATCACAAACAATACCTTTGTAACGAATTCTTTTATACTTACCACAAGCGCATTCATAATCTTTTACTGGACCAAAAATTCGTTCACAAAAAAGTCCATCTCTTTCTGGTTTATGAGTTCGATAATTAATTGTTTCCGGTTTTAATACTTCTCCGTGAGATTCCTTTAATATGATTTCTGGAGAAGCTAGTCGAATAGTAATTTTATTGAATTTATTTTTTTTTTTTCTATTCATTTTTTGATTTTATCATTAATATAAAATGTAATACAAAAGAATTTATTCTTCCATACGAATATCTAACCCTAATCCTTTTAATTCATAACAAAGAACATTAAAAGATTCTGGATTATTAGGTTCAGGCATAGGATCTCCTTTTACTATGGATTCATAAGTTTTAGCTCTTCCAGAAACATCATCTGATTTAACAGTTAAAATTTCGCGTAAAATATTAGATGCTCCAAAAGCTTCCAATGCCCAAACTTCCATTTCTCCAAAACGTTGTCCTCCAAATTGAGCTTTTCCTCCTAAAGGTTGTTGAGTGATTAAAGAATAAGGACCTATTGAACGGGCATGCATTTTATCATCTACCATATGACCTAATTTTAACATATATATTACTCCTACAGTAGCAGGTTGATCAAATCTTTCTCCTGTGCCTCCATCAAATAAATAAGTTGTTCCAAAACGTGGGATTTTTGCTTTATCTGTATATTTACAAATTTCTTTTATAGTTGCCCCATCAAAGATAGGAGTTGAAAATTTCATATTTAATTTCTGACCTGACCATCCTAATACAGTTTCATATATTTGACCTATATTCATTCTAGAAGGAACTCCTAAAGGATTTAATACAATATCTACAGGACTTCCATCTTCTAAAAAAGGCATATCTTCTTCTCTTAAAATTCTAGCTACTACTCCTTTATTTCCATGTCTTCCTGCCATTTTATCTCCTACTTTTAATTTTCTTTTTTTAGCGATATACACCTTAGCCATTTTAATAATTCCTGAAGGTAATTCATCACCAACAGTAATAGAGAATTTTTTATGTTTAAATATACTATTTAAGTCATTTACCGCTATTTTATAATTATGCAAAATTTCTGATACCAAATTATTGGTATCAATATTATCAGTCCAATTACTAGAATAAATTTCTATATAATTTTGTATACTATTTAGTATTTTTGTATTAAACTTGGTTCCTTTTTTTATAAGTTCTTGTTTTTTATCACTTAAAATGGAATTATGACATATTTTGTCATCTAAAATAGATTGTAGTTTTTTGATCAATAAATTTCTAATAAACAAAAATTTTTTTTCATATTCTTTTTCTAAATGTGTTATTTTAATTTTATCCTGAATTCTAGATATTTTATCTTTTATACTTCTAGTAAATAATTTTGTGTCTATAACAATTCCGAACAATGATGGTTCAGCTCTTAAAGAGGCATCTTTAACATTTCCTGCTTTATCTCCAAAAATAGCTCTTAGTAGTTTTTCTTCTGGTGTAGGATCAGATTCTCCTTTTGGAGTTATTTTTCCAATGAGAATATCTCCAGGTTTTACTTCAGCTCCTACTCTTATAATTCCATTTTCATCTAAATCTTTAGTAGCGTCTTCACTTACGTTAGGAATATCATTAGTAAATTCTTCCATTCCTAATTTTGTATCACGAACATCTAAAGAATACTCATCTATATGTATAGAAGTAAACCAATCTTCATTTACCACTTTTTCTGAAATTAAAACAGCATCTTCAAAATTATATCCATTACATGGAATAAAGGCAGCTTTCAAATTTTTTCCTAACGCCAATTCTCCATTTTCTGTAGCATATCCTTCACATAAAATTTGTCCTTGAACAACTCTCATTCCTTTTTTTACAATAGGTTTCAAAGTTATACATGTATTTTGATTTGTTTTTCTAAATTTTATTAAATCATAAACTTGTATTTTAGAATCAAAACTTACTAAATCTTCTTTATATGTTTTATCATAACGAATAATTATTTTTCTTGCATCAACATATTCTACAAATCCATTTTTTTTTGCATTAATCAATATACGAGAATCTATTGCTACTTGTTCCTCTAATCCGGTTCCTACAATAGGAGCATCAGGTTTTAATAATGGAACTGCTTGACGCATCATATTAGACCCCATTAAAGCTCTATTTGCATCATCATGTTCTAAAAAAGGAATAAGAGAAGCAGATATAGAAGCTATTTGATTTGGAGCTACATCTATATAATTTACTTGATTAGGTTTTACTATAGGAAAATCTCCTCCTTCACGTGCTATAATCCTATCGGACAAAAAAAAACCATGTTGATCAATGGCATTAGCTTGTGCTATAATTCTTCCTTCTTCTTCTTCTGCACTTAAATATTTTACTTCAGATTTTAAATTTACTTTTTTATTAAAAACAATTCGATAAGGTGTTTCAACAAATCCCATATGATTTATCTTTGCAAATACAGAAAGAGAAGAGATCAATCCTATATTAGGTCCTTCTGGAGTTTCTATAGGACATAATCTTCCATAATGAGAATAATTTACATCTCTAACTTCAAAACCGGCTCTTTCTCTAGATAGACCACCTGGTCCTAATGCAGAAAGTCTTCTTTTATGAGTTATCTCAGATAAAGGATTTGTTTGATCCATAAATTGAGATAATTGATTTGTTCCAAAAAAAGTATTTATAACGGATGATAAAGTTTTAGCATTAATAAGATCTACAGGCATAAAAACTTCATTATCACGAACATTCATTCTTTCTCTTATAGTTCTAGCCATTCTAGCTAAACCAATACTAAATTGGGTATAAAGTTGTTCTCCTACTGTTCTTACTCGTCTATTGGATAAATGATCAATGTCATCTACTTCTCTTTTAGAATTAAACAAGGCATTTAAATGTTCTACTATTGCAATAATATCTTTTTTAGTTAAAACTAAATAATTAGGATCTATATTTAATCCAAGACGTTTATTTAAACGATATCTTCCAACAGGACCTAAACTATATCTAGTATCAGAAAAAAAAAGTTTATCTATAATTCCTCTTGCGGTTTCCTCATCTGGAGGTTCAGTATTTCTAAGTTGTCTATAAATATATTCTACTGCTTCTTTTTCAGAATTAGTTGGATCTTTATGTAGGGTATTATAAATAATAGAATAATCTTTTTTTCTTTCTCCTTCTTTATGCAATAAAATAGTCTTTATTTCATGATGAATCATAAGATCAAGATGTTCTTCTTTCAAAAGAATATTTCTATCTATAAGAATCTCATTTTTTTCTACAGATAAAACTTCTCCTGTATCTTCATCAACAAAATCTTCATGCCAGATTTTCAAAACTCTAGCTGCTAAAGTTCTATTCAATATGTTTTTTTCGTTTCCTTTTATTTCTATTTCTTCAGCTAAATCAAATATTTCCAATATTTCTTTGTCTCTTTCATACCCTATTGCACGCAATAAAGTTGTCATAGGTAATTTTTTCTTTCTATCAATATATGCATACATGATATTATTGATATCTGTAGCAAATTCTATCCATGATCCTTTAAATGGAATTATTCTAGCGGAATAAAGTTTAGTTCCATTAGCATGATGGGATTGACCAAAAAAAACACCAGGAGAACGATGTAATTGAGATACAATAACTCTTTCTGATCCATTAAAAATAAAAGAACCAGATGGAGTCATATAAGGATATGTTCCTAAATAAACATCTTGATATACAGTTTCAAAATCTTCATGATCTGGATCAGTACAATATAATTTTAATTTAGCTTTTAAAGGAACACTATAAGTAAGTCCTCTTTCTATGCATTCTTCTATTGAATATCTAGGAGAATCTATAGAATAACCTTTAAATTCTAAAACAAAAGAATTTCTAGCATCAGAAATAGGAAAATTTTCTGTAAAAGCTTTGAACAACCCTTCGTTTTTTCTATTTTCCGGTTTTGCATCTAATTGAAAAAATTCTTTAAATGATTTAATTTGAATATCCAAAAAATCAGGATATTTCACTTGTTTTGCTACTGAGGCAAAAGTGATTCTTTTTTTTTCTGTATTCACCAATTTTGGACAATTTAAAAAATTAAAAATTTTATTTTAATTCTACTTCAGCTCCTATTTCTTCAAATTTGTTTTTCAAATCTTCCGCTTCTTTTTTATTTATAGATTCTTTAAGAATACTAGGGATACTATCTACTAAATCTTTAGATTCTTTAAGACCTTTTCCAGTAATTTCTTTAACCAATTTTACGACAGATAACTTAGAATTTCCGGATGATTTCAAAATTATGTTAAAAATACTTTTCTCCTTCTTTTCAGATACTTTTTCTTTTTGAGATGAAATATTTTCCACTTTTATTGAAGTAGATGGTTCTATTCCGTATTTTTTTTTTAAAAGAGTAGCCAATTCATTAACTTGTTTTACGGTTAAATTAACTAATTGTTCTGCTAGATTTTCTATCATTTTTTTTATTTATTTTTTTTATAATATAATTAAGTATATATATTATAAATGTTATAATATCATCGTATTACTTAAGTATAAGTTAAGTATATATATATTAAGTATATTTAGTGCATTCTTATTTTTATTCTTGAAAATAGGAGATTGAACTTTTATTTTATCTTTATTTCTTAGATAGGAATTCTAAAATCTCACATATCTTATATTTTGTTAAATTTAAAAAAGACAAAATAATCTCCTTTATTGAGAATTGAAGTATATTGAGAATTTCAATCATGATATCTTCTTTAGATTTAAGATAGAGTAAAATATTTAAATCTTTGTTCCCTCCATCAAAATAAAAAGATTCTTGAGCATAAGCTCCTTTTAAATAAGGTTTATCGATTTTTTCTTGAACATGAAAATTTTTTATAATTTTTGAAGTTATATTTGTAACATTCAAATTAGAAAATAATATAGTTGTATTTCCATTTAAAATAGGAAAAAAAGAATTCCATTCTTTATTCTTTATTTTATTTATAGCTTTTTTTAATAAAGTATTTTTTACTACTTTCATTTTAATGCTATGTTTATGAAAATTTTTTCTAAGAAAAGATATTTGATTAGAATTTAAGTTGGATATATCAATTAAATATATGGTGATATTATCACATAATATAGAAACTAATTCCAACAATTCTTTTTTTTTATTTTCTTTATTCATTTATCATTTATTTGCAAAACTTTTTAAATCTAATGGAATACCATAGCTCATGGTACTGGATAAATAAATACTTTTGATATAAAATCCTTTAGATGAAGAAGGTTTATTTCGGATAATTATTTTCATGAATTCTAAGATATTTTCTAATAAATATTGATTTGAAAATGAAACCCTTCCTATTGAAGCATGAACTATTCCATAACGATCTGCCTTAAAAGTAATTTTTCCAGTTTTAATTTCTTTTATAGACTGTTCTGGATTTATAGAAATAGTCTCCATTTTGGGGTTTGGCATTAACCCCTTAGGTCCTAATATTTTTCCTACATTTCCCAATGTACTCATAACAGAAGGAGTAGCGATAATAATATCAACGTCAGTCCAACCAGATTCAATCTTTTCAATATAATTTAATCCAACATAATCAGCTCCTGCTTTTTTGGATTCTAACTCTTTATCTTTAGGAACTAAAGCTAAAATACGAATATCTTTACCCGTACCATGAGGTAGAAAAACCGTACCTCTTATCATTTGATCAGGAAAACGACTATCTATTCCAAGATGAACGGCTATATCAATAGATGCATCAAATTTTACAAAATTAATTTCTTTTAAAAGAAGTATTGCTTTTTCTAAAGAATACTTTTCTTTAGTAGAAATTTTATAAAAAATTTTCTTTTTATTCTTAGTTAATTTTTTTGACATACTTTAAAATAAATGAAATTTTTATCTAATAATTTCTATTCCCATAGATCTAGCAGTTCCGGAAACCATAGATATAGCAGATTCGATGGAAAAACAATTCAAATCTTCCATTTTATTTTTTGCAATGGTTTTAATCTCATTAAGAGCTATTTTTCCTATTTTAAAACGATTAGATTCTTTAGATCCTTTTTCTTTTTTTACTACGTTTAACAAATGAATAGAAACTGGAGCTTTCTTAATTAAAAAAGAAAATGACTTATCTTCATATACAATTATTACAACAGGACATATTTCTCCGATTTTATTTTGAGTAAGAGAATTATATTGTTTACAAAATTCCATAATGTTAACTCCAGAACTTCCCAATATAGGACCAATAGGAGGAGCAGGACTGGCTTTTCCTCCATATATTTTCTGTATTTTAATTTTTTTTATCACTTTTTTTTTGATTTCAAACATGATTTAAATTTTTTCTATCTGTGTAAAATTCAATTCTAATGGGGTTTTTCTTCCAAAAATTAAAACTGCCAATTCTAATTTTCTTTTTTCTTCATTTATTTTTTCAATTGTCCCATTAAATCCTGTAAAAGGTCCATCTGTGACTTTAATTGTTTCTCCTATTATAAAAGGAATACTGATATTTTTATAATAACTTTCAGAAAGTTGATCTATTTTTCCTAACATCTTATTTACTTCTTCTTTTCTCATTGGAATAGGAACAGCAGAGGGGCCTTTTCCTTCACTTAAAAAAGTAATAACACCTGGAACATTTTTTATTGCATGAACTGCTTCTCCCTCTAAATTTGCTTCTATCATAACATATCCAGGATAATGAACTTTATCTCTATGAAATTTTTTTCCTCTTCTCATTTGTATAACTTTCTCAATAGGAACCAATACTTTTCCTATATATTCTTGAAATCCATTATCTCTAACTTCATTTTCAATATATGATTTAACCTTATTCTCTTGTCCACTCATGGTTTTGATTACATACCATTTCCTTTCCAAATCACTCATTAATATATAATTTTATAAAGAAAAAAATTTTTTAATTAAAAAAATAAAAAAAATATCTATTCCATATAAAAATATGGATAGAAATATGGAAAAAAAAAATACAATCATCGTTTGATATTGTAAATCATTCCATTTAGGCCATGTTATACAATAAAAAAATTCATGATAAATTTCTACTAAAATATTCTTTTTATGCATATACGCATATATTTAATCAATATATTTTTTTTATTAAACTAATAAATATATATAATACACGGACGGTAAGAATCGAACTTACGACCTTCGGTTTTGGAGACCGATGCTCTCCCAACTGAGCTACATCCGTTTTCAATTTCTTATTCAATTAATCCATTATATGGATTACTTGCCCTGCTCCTACTGTTTTTCCTCCTTCACGAATAGCAAATCTCAAATTTTCACTTAATGCTATAGGTTGATGCAATTCAACCTCCATAGACACATTATCTCCAGGCATAACCATTTCTGTTCCATCCGGAAGATGAATTTCCCCTGTAACATCTGTTGTTCTTAAATAAAACTGAGGACGATATTTGTTATGAAATGGAGTATGTCTTCCTCCTTCTTCTTTTGTGAGAATATACACTTCTGCCTTAAATTTTTTATGAGGTTGTATAGACCCTGGCTTTCCAATAACCATTCCTCTTTTGATATCCTTTTTTTCTATTCCACGTAATAACAACCCAACATTATCTCCCGCTTGACCTTTATCTAAAATCTTTCTAAACATCTCTACTCCTGTAACGGTAGATGATAATCTATTTAATCCCATTCCAATAAGATCTACTAAATCTCCTGTATTAATAATTCCACTTTCAATACGACCTGTAGCTACGGTTCCTCTTCCTGTTATAGTAAAAACATCTTCTACAGGCATTAAAAATGGTTTTTTTATATCACGAATTGGTTCAGGAATATAGTCATCTAACACTTTCATCAAGTCTTTTACTCTTTCTATCCATTTTTTTTCTCCATTTAAAGCTCCTAAAGCTGATCCCTGTATAATAGGTATGTTTTCTCCGTCATATTCATATTTAGAAAGTAAATCTCTAATTTCCATTTCTACTAATTCTAACAATTCTGTATCATCTACTTGATCTACTTTATTCATGAACACTACAATTTTTGGAACTCCTACTTGACGAGATAATAATATATGTTCTCTAGTTTGAGGCATAGGTCCATCTGTTGCAGCTACAACTAAAATAGCTCCATCCATTTGAGCAGCCCCTGTAATCATATTTTTTACATAATCTGCATGTCCAGGACAATCAACATGAGCGTAATGTCTTTTCTCTGTTTCATACTCTACATGAGATGTATTAATAGTAATTCCTCTTTCTTTTTCTTCAGGAGCATTATCTATCGCATCAAAACTTTTTTCTTCTGCTAATCCAACTTCTGATAAAACTTTTGTAATTGCAGCAGTTAAAGTTGTTTTACCATGGTCTACATGACCTGTGGTACCTATATTTACATGTGGTTTGTCTCGTTTAAATTTTTCTTTTGCCATGATAAAATTATTAAAAAATATTGATTCAAAAAAAAGCCAACGGCGGGAATTGAACCCGTTTCCTCTTCCTTACCAAGGAAGTGCTCTACCAATGAGCTACATTGGCTATATCTATATTACTCTCATCTTTTTTCTTACTTACTTTATTATAAAAGCGGAAGACGGGACTCGAACCCGCGACATTCAACTTGGAAGGCTGAAGCTCTACCAACTGAGCTACTTCCGCTTATTATTATTTATGGGGAGAGCAGGATTCGAACCTGCGAAGGTAATACCAACAGATTTACAGTCTGTCCTCGTTAACCAGACTTGAGTATCTCCCCTTAAAAAAAGCCGATGGAGGGATTCGAACCCACGACACCGAGATTACAAATCACGTGCTCTGACCTACTGAGCTACACCGGCGATTTAAAATTTTATTCGTAATAATGAAAATCAGTTCAATACAAATCTATAGAGATTTTTATAATTCTCAAAAAAATAATAAATGTTATAAAATTTTTACATTTTTAATTTTATGTCGGAATACAAGTAATGAAAATACACCAATAAATATCATAACATCGGAAAAATTAAAAATGGGGGAAAAAAATTGAAAATTATATCCTCCAAAAAATGGAATCCAATGAGGAAAATAAGTATTTATTATAGGAAAGGATAACATATCTACAACACACCCTTCCATAAGAGAAGCATATCCTCCCATCGATTGTTTTTGAAAAAAATTAAAATTTATTTTCGATATTCCATGATAAGGAATCCACTTTTTTAATTCTTGATTATAAATTGTTCCTGTGTTAAATAACAATCCATATAGAGCGCTATCCAATAAATTACCCATGGCACCCGAAAAAACTAAACTTGTAGGAATAGTTAAATATTTAGAAGATCCTTTTTTTAGATTTACATAAAGGAAAAGAAAAATAAAAATAACTAAAATAAACCGGAAAGTGCTCAATAATATTTTTCCATAAGATCCTGATCCAAAATTAATACCATAAGCCATTCCTGGGTTTTCTACAAAAAAAATACGAAAAAAAGGAAGTAGAGAAACTCCTCCTTCTAATTCAAAATGAGTTTTAATATAAATTTTTAAAAATTGATCTATTGATAAAATAGAAAAAACAAATAAAAAAACTTTTTTCAAAAAAATTATTTATTGATTTTTTTCTATCAATTCTTTTCCTTCAATACTCAAAGTTGTATGAGGTACTGCCATAAGACGTTCTTTTGGGATTAATTTTTTAGTTATACGACAAATTCCATAATCTTTATTTTTTACTCTAATTAAAGCAGAGTTTAAACTTTTTATAAATTTCTGTAAATGTTCTACAATTTTAGCATTTTGTTCCTTACTTAAAGTTTCTGATCCCTCCTCAAAAGCTTTGAAAGTAGGATATGTATCATCTGTTCCATTATTTTGATCATTATAAAAAAATTCCTTAAGAGTTGATAAATCCTTTTTTGCTTTTTTCAATTTTTCAAGTATAAGCTGACGAAATTTTTTTCTTTCTTCCATAGAATATCTTTTTTTTACTTCTCCTTTCATGTTTTTATATTTTCTACTTTTCGAATCTGTATATATAATATGAATTTTTCTTCAAAGTAGATTTTTTCTATGTTTTCTTCATATTTTATTAGATCTTCTTGTAAGAAAATATCTAAAGCAAGTGTTTCTTTACAAAGAAAATCCTTTTTTTTCTGTAATAGAATTTTTACTTTGTTTTGGAATTTTTTATTTCCTCTAAAACTTAGATATACAAATATTTTCTCAATTACATTATATTTACGATTTTTTCTAAATTTTTGTATGTGTCTAATTAATTCTCTAATAAATCCTTCTTCCCAAAGAATATTTGTAATACGTAAATCTAACGCTATCGTAAATTTTGAATCAAATAAAACTGACCAACCTTTAATGTATTCAGTACTGATTTGAACATCTTCTAAAGAAATAAGAATTTTTTCGTTTTTTATAAACAAAACATATGTTTTATTTTTTTCAATTTCTTTAATTTCTTCTTGACTAAATTTATTTATAACATCAGAAATGCTATGAATTTTTTTTCCAAACTTAGGTCCCAAAGATTTATAATTAGGTTTAATATGTTTAATAAATTCAAGATTTTTATAAGAAGAAGGAAATTCTATTTCTTTGACATTAGCTTCTTGAAATAAAATATCAGATAATTGTTTCAATTGAAAACGCATATTTTCATCAGAAACAAGAATAAGTAATTTTTGTAAAGGTTGACGAATCTTAATTTTATTTTTTTTTCTTATAGAAAAAACCATTGTTATGATTTTTTGAATCCAAAACATTTTATTTTCTAATTTTTTATTAATAAAATTAGAATCATAACTAGGAAAATTTGTCAAATGAATACTTTTGAATTTTTCTTTTTCAGTTACAGAATTTAAATCCATATATAATTTTTCAGAAAAAAATGGAATAATAGGAGAAATTAACTTAGATATGACAATTAAACATTTATAAAGTATTTGATATGCTGATATTTTGTTTTTTGTATATTTTTCTTTCCAAAATCTTCTTCTACATAATCTTACATACCAATTACTTAATTTATCTAAAACAAAACATGAAATTAAACGTGCGACTTTGGTTGGATTGTAGTTAGAATAATAATGATCTGTTTTTTGAATAAGAGTATTTAACTCAGAAAGAATCCAAAAATCTAATTCTGTATAATAATCACAAGTTTCTTCTTCTTTATAAGAAAAACCATCAATATTAGCATATAAAACAAAAAAAGAATAAATATTATATAACGTTCCAAAAAATTTCTTCATTACAATATGTACCTCTTTTACATTAAATTTTAAATTATCCCAAGGTTCAGAATTAAATATAATATACCAACGTATAGCATCAGGTCCATAATGTTCTATTAAATCAAAAGGATTTATAGTATTTCCTTTACTTTTTGACATTTTACGACCATCTTTATCCAAAATCAATCCTGTTGATAGAACATTTTTATATGCTATTGAATTAAATAATAAACTACTAATAGTATGTAAAGTGAAAAACCATCCTCTTGTTTGATCTACCCCTTCCGAAATAAAATCAGCAGGAAATAATAAATTTTTTTCTATGTATTTTTTATTTTCAAATGGATAATGAAATTGAGCATAAGGCATAGCACCAGAATCAAACCATACATCAATTAAATCAGATTCTCTTTTCATAGGCTTTCCTTTTAAAGAAACTAATACAATTTTATCCAAAATATGTTTATGTAAATTGATTTTGTCATAATTATTATCACTCATATCATCTAATACAAAATCTTTAAATACATTATGGGACATAAAACCATATTTAACGGATTTTTGAATTTCCAAAAATAATTCTTTCACTGATCCTATCACAATCTCCTCATCTCCTTTTTCTGTTCTCCAAATAGGAAGAGGAGTCCCCCAATATCTAGAACGTGAAAAGTTCCAATCTTTTATATTTCTTAACCAAGAGTCAAAACGTTTTTTACCTATAAAATCAGGATACCATTGAATTTTTTTATTTAAAATAACTATTTTATCCTTTATTTCCGTAGTTTTTATAAACCATGAATTTAATAGATAATAAAGAATTGGTTTTTCCGTTCTCCAACAATGTGGATAAAAATGAATATGTCTTTCCGTTCTAAATATTTTTTTTTCTTTTTCTAAAAAAAGAATGATTTCTTGATCTACTGAAAAAGAATTTTTTTCTTGATTTGTATTAAATTCATTTTTTACATATTTTTCAGAAAACCCATGAGGAAATTTTTTCAAAAATTTTCCTTGAAAATCAACTAAAGGAACAGGTATATTTTTTTCATTTAAAACTAACATTAAAGGAATATTATATTTCTTAGCTACAAGAAAATCATCTATTCCAAATGTAGGTGAAATATGAACAATCCCTGTCCCTTCATTAGGATCAACAAAATTCCCTGTTATAATTTGAAATGCATTTTTTTCATTATAATAAGGTTTAAACCAAGGTAATAATTGTTCATATTTACTAGATATTAATTCTTTTCCTTTAAATCTTTCTATTATTAAATAAGGTTTTTTATGATTTTTTTTATTATAAAAATCGAATTCAATAGAATTTGATACGGAATAAAATTTATGGGATAATAATACTTTATGAATTGATTTTTCAGAAAAAACAATATTTTCTTTTAAAGAAGTATACGGATTATAAACTTTAACTAATAGATAATCTATTTCATAACCGAAAGCTAATGCTGTATTTGAAGGTATAGTCCAAGGAGAAGTTGTCCATGATATAAAATATATATCACCTACAATATTTTTAAATTTTTCAGGTAAAGTATTTTTAATGGCTTTAAATTTTAAAAATGGAGATAATTGTTTTACTTCTTTATAAGTACCCGGCATATTTAATTCATGATAGCTTAATCCTGTTCCTGCAGCAGGAGAATAAGGTTGAATTATTTGTCCCTTATAAATCAAATTTTTATCATATAATTTTTTAATTAACCACCAAACACTTTCTATATATTTTGCGTTATAAGTAATAAATGAATTATCTAAATCTATAAAATATCCTATTTTTTCTGTAAATAATTTCCATTTTTTCAATGATTTATTGACAAATTTTTTACAAAAATTATTATATTTCTTTATACTTATTTTTTTTCCTATATCATCTTTAGTAATTCCCATTTCTTTTTCAACATTTAATTCTACTGGAAGACCATGAGCATCCCAACCAGCTTTTCTAAATATTTTTTTTCCTTTGAGTGCATGATATCTACAAAAAATATCCTTTATAGTTCTAGCTAAAATATGATGAATTCCAGGATTTCCATTTAAAGACGGAGGACCTTCGTATAAAACGTATGAAATTTTATTTTTTTTATTAGAAAAATTGGAATTATTTTGAAAAATTTTATTTTTTTTCCAAAATTGAGATATTTCTATAGTTATTTTATTGAGATTTAATTCTTTATATTCTCTAAATATTCTTGACATAAGGCACTATAAATAAATTAATAATCTTCTATTTTAATGTTTATATTTTGATATGAATAAAAATGAAACCTTTGATTGTAAAAAAAAAGAAGAAACTCCATTAATCAAGCAATATAATGATATAAAAACTAAATATCCAGATACAATTTTATTATTCCAAGTTGGAGATTTTTATGAAACTTTTGGAAAAGATGCTATTCAATGTTCTAAAGCATTAAATATAGTATTAACCAAACGATCTCATCTTCCTTTAGCAGGATTTCCTTATCATTCTTTAAATACGTATTTACCAAAATTAATACGTTCAGGATTTCGTGTTGCCATTTGTAATCAATTAGAAGAACCAAAAAAAAATAAAAATATTGTAAAAAGAGGAGTAATAGAACTTGTAACTCCAGGAATAGCTATAGATGAAAATATCATTACACCAAAATCGAATAATTTTTTAGCTTCTATTCATATAGGAAAAAATATGAATTTTGGATTAAGTTTTTTAGATATTTCTACTGGTGAATTTTTTGTAACAGAAGAAAAAAAAGATAATGTTTTACATTATTTAAAATATTTTCATCCTAGTGAAATTCTTTTTCAAAAAAAGGAAAAAAATTTTTTTGATCAATTATTAAAAGGAAAATACTATACCTTTTTAATAGAAGATTGGATGTTTGATTATTCATTTGCATATGAAAAATTAATATCTCACTTTAAAGTGAATTCTTTAAAAGGTTTTGGGATTAATGATTTAAAATTAGGAATTATTTCTTGTGGAGTTGTTTTATCTTATTTACACAATACATTACATTTTGATATAAAACATATTTCTAATATACAAAGGGTTAAAAAAGAAGAATCTATGTGGATAGATGATTTTACTTTTAAAAATTTAGAAATATTTCATCCTTTGAATAAGGAAGGAATATCTTTGATAAAGATATTAGATCATACTTTAACTCCTATGGGAGGAAGGTTATTAAAAAATTGGATTCTTTTTCCTTTAAAAAATTTATTTTATATAAAAAAACGTCTTCAAATTGTAGAAGAACTATGCAATCATAATATGATACGTATTTTTATAAAAACAACATTAAAAAATATTTATGATATAGAAAGAATCATTTCTAAAATGGCTATTGGAAAAATTACTCCACGTGAAATATATACGTTGTACAAATCTCTAATTTCTATAAAAGAAATACAAAAATTTTTTTTATCTCAAAAGTCTATAATTTTTAGAGATATAGGAAATTCTTTACAAAATTGTGATTTTGTATGTAAAAAAATCGCTAGTACAATTCAAAAAAATCCCCCTCATCAAATTGAAAAAGGAAAAGGAAATGTTATAATTAAAGGATTTTCTAAAACGTTAGATGAAATTCGAATGATGTATTTTTCTCAAAAAGAATATTTAGAAAAAATATGTTCTAGAGAACAATTAAAAACAGGAATTAATAATTTAAAAATTGGATATAACAATATTTTCGGATATTTTTTTGAAGTTAAAATTTCTAAAAAAGAAAAAGTTCCATCCCA
This sequence comes from Blattabacterium cuenoti STAT, assembly GCF_003573915.1. Taxonomy (GTDB): domain Bacteria; phylum Bacteroidota; class Bacteroidia; order Flavobacteriales; family Blattabacteriaceae; genus Blattabacterium; species Blattabacterium cuenoti_A. Next base: position 479,456 of record NZ_AP014608.1, read on the forward strand.
TTGGATACAAAAACAAACATTGAAAAATTCTATTCGATATATTACTGAAGAATTAAAAAATTATGAATTAAAAATTTTTAATGCAGAACAAAAAATATTTTCTATAGAAAAAAAAATATTTGATGATCTTATTAAAAAAATATTAGAAAAAATAAAACCTTTACAAAAAAATGCAAAAATAATTGCAAAATTAGATGTACTATCTTCTTTTTCTAGTTTAGCATTAGAAAATAATTATGTCAAACCAAAAATTAATGATTCTCTAAAAATATCAATAATAAAAGGAAGACATCCTGTCATTGAAAGACAGTTTATTGATAAAACTTCTTATATCCCTAATGATATTTTTTTAAATAAATTAAATCAACAAATATTAATTATAACAGGACCAAACATGTCAGGTAAATCTGCCATTTTACGTCAAACTGCAATTATTATATTGATGGCTCATATTGGAAGTTTTGTTCCTGCTAAACATGCAGAAATAGGATTAATAGATAAAATATTTAGTAGAGTTGGAGCGTCTGATAACATCTCTTTAGGAGAATCTACCTTTATGTTAGAAATGAATGAAACAGCAAATATATTAAATAATATTTCCGAAAGAAGTTTTCTTATATTAGATGAAATAGGAAGAGGTACAAGTACTTATGATGGAATTTCAATAGCAAAATCTATCATAGAATTTTTACATGAAAAAAAATTACGTCCTTTAACCTTATTTGCTACACATTATCATGAATTAAATGAAATGAGTTCTTTTTTTCAAAGAATAAAAAATTATCATATATCTGTGAAAAAAATAAATGATAATATTATTTTTATGCGAAAGTTAATATCTGGAGGAACTAAACATAGTTTTGGGATTTATGTAGCTAAAATATCAGGAATGCCCATAGAAGTTGTTGATAGAGCAAAAAAAATATTATATACATTAAAATCAAAGGAAAATCAAACAAAAATAAATAAAAAAAAAGTTTTTTACTTATTAAAAAAAATAATTTTTTCTTTAAAAAAGAAAAAAAACATTGATTCTTTTTCCTTAAAAAATATATGTATAAAAATCCATGAAATTAAAAATTTATTAAATTATTAAAATTTGCTATATATATAAAAGTGTTTATAAATTAGTTATTCAAAATTAACGCGAGAATAGCTCAGTTGGCAGAGCACAACCTTGCCAAGGTTGAGGCCGCGGGTTCAATTCCCGTTTCTCGCTTTTTATAAAACCCGGGTGGTGGAATTGGTAGACACACAGGACTTAAAATCCTGTGATCATTGTGATCGTACGGGTTCAAATCCCGTTCCGGGTATTTTTTTATTGTTTTATTGTTTTATTGAGTGTAATTAAAATAATTAGGTGATTCTTTAGTAATATTTACACTATGTGGATGGTTTTCTTTTAATCCAGAATTAGTAATTTTTACAAATTTACCTGTTTTCATAAGTTCTGTAATGCTAGAAACACCACAATAACCCATTCCAGAACGAAGTCCTCCACAAATTTGATAAATTACATCTTTCATTTTTCCTTTATAGGGAACTATAGCTTCTATTCCTTCTGGAACAGATTTTTCATTAAACTGAAAATAACGATCTTTACTTCCTCTTTTCATAGCTATTAATGATCCCATTCCTACATAAGTTTTAAATTTTCTTCCTTGAAAAATAACTTCTTCTCCTGGAGCTTCATCTGTTCCAGCAAATAACCCTCCAATCATAACAGAACTAGCTCCAGAAGCAATAGCTTTAACCACATCTCCTGAATATCTGATTCCTCCATCAGAAACAACCCTAATATTTCTTTTTTTAGCATATTCATATACATCATTAATAGCTGTTATCTGTGGCATTCCTACTCCAGCTATGACTCTTGTTGTACAAATAGATCCAGAACCAATTCCTACTTTCAAAACGGAAGAACCAGCATCTATCAAATCTTTAGCTCCATCCATAGTTACTATATTTCCTGTTAACAATGTTATTTTTGGAAAAGAATTTCTAATTGATTTTATTGTTTTTAACACCCTAGATGAATGACCATGTGCTGAGTCTATGACTATAATATCCACTCCTATTTTTTCTAATGCTTCTACTCTTTCTAGAGTTTTCTTATCTATTCCAACAGCCGCACCTACACGTAATCGTCCTCTAGAATCTTTACAGGCATTAGGATATTCGATTAAATTATCAATATCTCTAATTGTGATTAATCCTACTAATTTATAGGAATCATCTACAAGAGGTAATTTTTCTATTCTTTCTTTTAATAAAATATCTTTAGCTTTTTCTAAAGTTATATTTTTATTAGATGTAATTAAATTTTCTTTTGTCATTACTTCTTCAACTAAAGAATCTAAATTTGTACGATATTTTATATCTCTTCTGGTTATAATTCCTACTAATGAATGATCTTTTTCTACAACAGGTAGTCCAGAAATTTTAAATTTTTTCATAAGATATTGAGCATATCTCAATGTTGAATTTCTAGAAAGAGTAATGGGATCATCTATCATTCCACTTTCACTTCTTTTAACTCTATAAACTTCTTCTGATTGATTTTCAATATTCATATTTTTATGAATAACTCCTATTCCTCCTTCTCTAGCTATGGATATAGCTAAAGAAGATTCTGTTACTGTGTCCATAGCTGCACTTAATATAGGTATATTCATACTAATATCAGGGGTAAGAAATGTTTTAAGAGAAACTTCTGATGGAAGAATTGAAGAATAAGAAGGAATAAGTAAAACATCATCAAAAGTAAGTGCTTCTTTTAAAATCTTTTTATTTTTTTTTAAAGACATAATTTTTTTATAAAATATATAATTTTATTTCTTTTCTTTTGTAAAGAATAAAGACATAATATTCTTATTTTCAAACTAAAAAAAAATAAAATCTAGTTATACTTTTCTTTTTTAAAAAAATACGGATAATGATCTATTTTTTCATTCCAAATTTTTATATAAATTTGTCCAGAATATGTAATAACTGAAATACTATCGATTATGATGAAAAAATTAAGAATTACAGTCACTACGATTTTGTTAGCAATATTTTTATTTACTATTAGCTGCAACAACAAAAGTAAAAACGAAAGCAACCCCTCTACTACAACAGAAGAGGAAAAAACAGCTAATAATAATGAAAATCAAACAGATTCCACTAACACAAATACACCTCCTACAGCTAGTGAGGATTCCTCAAAAAACACAAATGAGGAAAATAATAACGCAACATCTGAAAAAGAGAAAGGAACAACTGAAGAAAATGATAAAAAATAATAAATAGGAAGAAAGAAAAGCATAAGTGAAAAAAAGCGAAAAAAGTATATACTCACTTTTTTCGCTTTTTCATTTTTTCTTAGGAACGGATTTTTGCTTTTTTTCCCTTCAAGGCTCTGAAGTAATATATTTTTGCCCTTCTTACCTTTCCTTTTTTATTTATTTCTATTTTTCGTATATTAGGTTGGTTGAAAATAAAAATACGTTCGATTCCTATCCCTGAACTTATTTTTCGGATAGTAAATGATTTAGTTAATCCTTTTCCTTGTTTTTTTATAACCACACCTTTAAAGGATTGGATTCTTTTTTTTTCTCCTTCTTTAATTTCAAAAAAAACAGTAATTGTATCTCCTGAATGAAACAAAGGAAAATGGTTTTTAGATAAAAATTTATCTTCTATATATTTTAAAATATTCCAAAACATAATATAATAATTTAATTATAATCCTTTTATTTCATATAAAATTTCTTTTGATAAAAAATCAGCTCTTTTCTTTGAATAACTTTCTGTATGGATTCTGATAATGTTTTCAGTATTTGATTTTCTAATATGTATCCATTCGTTATTTTTTAAATAAATTTTAATTCCATCACTAAAATCCATTTTTTTTTCTTTATATTTTTTTTTTATCTTTTTTAATAAAATTTTCATTTTTTCACGAGAAGGATAAAAAAATCGAATTTTTTTTTTAGACATAAAATAATTAGAGTATCTTTCTTTTAATTTAGATAATGGAATGTTATCTAATTTAGATATTTGAGTTAAGAATAATGCAATTCCAACTAATGCATCTCTTCCATAACGAAATTTAGGATAAATAACACCTCCATTTCCTTCTCCTCCAACAACAGCATGAACTTCTTTCATTTTTTTTACAACATGTATTTCTCCAACAGGAGTTGAATAATAAGGAACACCCTTTTTAAGGGAAAGATCTTTCAATGCATGAGAAGAAGATAAAGTAGAAACTATAGGTCCTAATTGGTTTTCTAATATATAATCTGCTATGGAAACTAAAGTGTATTCTTCTCCAAAAAAATCTCCATTTTCGCAAATAAATACGACACGATCTACATCAGGATCTACGGATATTCCTAAATCTGCTTTTATATCCGGTACTTTTTTACAGATTTCTCTTAAATTTTTTTTTATAGGTTCAGGATTATGAACAAAATCTCCATGAGGATCACAATGCATTTTAATAACATGAACCCCCAAATAGTTTAATAAACTAGGTACGGCTATTCCTCCTGTAGAGTTAATTCCATCTACTACGATTTTTAATTTTGTTTTTTGAATAATATTTTTATCTATTATAGATAATGAAAGAATTTTTTTTATATGTTTTTGAATATAATTTTCTTTATAAAAAAGATGGCCTAATTTTTTATATGAAGAAAAACTAAAATATTTTTTTTCTGTTATATATAACATTTTTTCAAAATCTTTTTCTGATAAAAATTCTCCATAAGAATTAAACATTTTTAATCCATTCCAATTTTTAGGATTATGACTTGCCGTTAACATAACGCCTCCATCAGCCTTTTCATTTATCACAGCGATTCCAACAGTAGGAGTTGTAGATAATCCTATATTTATAACATCTACTCCAAGACTTTGAAAAACAATTATTAAAAATTTTTGAAATAAAACAGAAGTAACTCTTCCATCTCTACCCAATATTAAAACGAATTTTTTTTTGTTTTTGTATTTTTTTTTCATCCAAAAGACATATCCTGCAGCAAATTGAATAATTTCTATAGGAGAGAAACCTTTTCCAATTTTTCCTTCTAATGTTCCTCTTATTCCAGATGAAGATTTTACAAGTGTCAAAAATAATTGATTTTTTTTATTAAAAACAAAAATACAAAAATTAAATTGTTTGAATTATTCAAATTCTGTAACTTTTATAGAAAGAATCTTTTTAATAAAAAATAAAGAAGGAAAAAATATTGTTACAAAACAAATAAAAATAATAGATAAATTAATAATAATAATATGATAATATTTAATATAAATAGGAACAAAATCAATGAAATATTGAGTTTTATTTAATGATATTAAATGAATTTTTTTTTGCAATATTAAAAAAATAATTCCAATACTATTTCCTATAAATAATGAGGGAATTAATATTTGCATAATATAAAATAAAAATATTTTATGTATAACTTGATTTTTAGCTCCTAAAATTTTTAAAATACCTATTGTTCTAATTCTCTCTAAAAGAAGAATTAAAACAAATACTATCATATTGATAATCAAAGATGTAGTTATAATCATACTAATGATAATAATGTTTTTATCAAAAATATTAATCCATTTTATGATATCATGATTGTTTTGAATATTTTGAACTAAAAATTCTTTAGATTTTTTTTTAATAATATTTTTTCCTATATTTTCATAAGAAACAAAAACTTCAAATTTTTCTACTGAATCTTTTTTCCATTTATAAATATTTTGAATAGATTTTATATTTCCAATAATATATACATCATCAAATTCTGGAATTCCCGTTTCATATAAACCAGAAATTCTAAATTTTTTATAAAAAAAAATAGAATTTCCTATTTTATCAAAAGATAAAAAATTTATTTTAATGATTGATCCAACATTTAATCCTAATGATAAAGACGCTTTTTTAGATAAAAAAACATTTTGATTATGTAATAATTTTTCTGGAAAAATTTTTTTCGTTATTAAAAAATATTGAAAAAAATAAGGATTATAATCTTCATATAAACCTTTAAATATAAATCTATCTATTTTTTTATTTGTAGAAATGATTACATTTTTTTCAGAAATTCCATGAATTTGTTTAACTAAATCAGAATTGAAAAACTTTTTTAATAAAAATTTCTTTTTTTTTACAGAAAAAAAAGGAGAATTTGTATTTAAATTGTATTTTTGAGAAATAAGAAATTGTCCTCTAACATTCAACAGTTTATCCTTTATAATTTTTTTAAATCCAAATCCTATAGAAAAAGTAAAAAAAGAAACAATTAAACCAAAGATTATTGTTATTTGTGTTATAATAACTATTGTTCTAAGAGTTTTGTTTTTTCTACAATCCTCCCAAATTGTTTTTTTGGAAAAAAACCATTCAAAATTCAATTTTATTTTTTTATCCTAAATCTATTCTTTTAAAGAATTTTCATTATTATTAAAATCTATTTCATTAAAAGAATTAAATTCTGATAATGTATGATCTTCAAGATTATTTCTATTACAAGGAGAAGTTCCAAGAAAATTCTCTTGATCAAGAACATTTTTTTTGAAATCTTCTTCCCAAACTGATGAACTCTGTTTTTTTTCTTCTAAATTTAGAAATTTAGCTTGATCACTTACAAATTTTAAACGAAATTTATCTAATCCTCCATTTCTATGTTTAGCAATTATAATTTCTGCTTGACCAATACAAGAGTCATTATCTTCATCCGAATCCCAATTTTTAAATCCATAATATTCAGGTCTATAAATAAATAAAACTATATCTGCATCTTGTTCAATCGCTCCTGATTCTCGTAAATCAGATAATATAGGACGTTTATTTCCTCCTCTTGTTTCTACTGCTCTAGAGAGTTGAGATAAAGCTATTATTGGAAGATCTAATTCTTTCGATATAGATTTTAGACTTCTAGAAATAACCGATATTTCTTGCTCTCTATTTTGTAATTTAGAACTATGATCATGAACTCCCATCAATTGCATATAATCTATAAATATTAATTTAATTCCATGTTGAGATATTAAACGACGACATTTTGCACGTAGACTAAATATAGATAAAGAAGGAGTATCATCTATAAATAAAGGAACATTTTTTAATTTTTTTGTCTTATGAAATAAATGTTCCCAATCTAATTGAGATAAGTTGGCTCTTTTAATTTTCCCCGAAGAAATTCCCGTCTCTGAAGAAATTAATTTTGTAATTAATTGAATTGAAGACATTTCTAATGAAAAAATTATAATTGGAATTTTTTTTTCTACAACTATATTTTTCACCATAGATAACATAAAAGTTGTTTTACCCATTCCAGGTCTAGAAGCTAATATGATTAAATCAGAATTCTGCCATCCAGAAGTAATATAATCCAATTTATGAAATCCAGAAGGAATTCCACTTAATCCTTCTTTTTCTGTTTTTTTAATTTTTTCAATAGCTTTTTGTATAAGACATTGAGTTGTTTCATATTTTTTTTCTATTAAATACTTTTGATGAAGTTCAAAAAGTTTTGATTCTGCATGATCTAAAAGATCAAAAACATCCGTACTCTCTTCATAACATTTTTGAATAATATAAGAAGATGTACTAATTAATTTTCTTAAAATAAATTTTTGTATTACTATACGACTATGATATTCTATATGCGCAGAAGAAATAACTTTTTGTGTTAATTCAATTAAATATAGTTCTCCTCCTATTGATTCCAATTTTCCAATTTTTCGAAGTTCATTTAACACAGTATATAGATCTATAGGTATAGAATTATGGTATAATTTTTGTATTACAAAAAATATTTCTTGATGTTCTTTTTTATAAAAAACTTCAGGAAAAAGTATATCAATAACTTCATCTAACCCTTTTTTATCTATCATAATAGATCCTATTATGGTTTCTTCTAAATCTAATGCTTGAGGAGGGATTTTTCCTTTTTTTGAGTTTTTGAATTGAATTAATTTCGTTTCTTCCTGTATAAAATCGCTCATAAAATCATTTTAAAAAAATAAATATAATAAAGTAAATAGAGAGAAGACAATCTGCATCGTAAATCAATCATAATTTTATTCATCGAAAAATCCAATAGAAATATATTTATTTTTTCTTTTTTTAAGAATGGATTCTATATTGATTTCAGATAATTGCTTATAATGTTTAATCACTTGTTTTTTTACAAGTTTATAAGCTTTTTCAGGATAAAAATGAGCTCCCCCTAAAGGTTCTTTGACAACATCATCTATAAGATTTAATTTATACATGTTTTCTGCTGTTAATTTCAATGCTTCTGCTGACTTTTCTTTATAATCTCGACTTCCCCAAAGTATGGTAGAACAACTTTCAGGAGAAATTACAGAAAACCATGAATTTTCCATCATTAAAACCTTATCTCCTACTCCAATACCTAAAGCCCCTCCACTAGCTCCCTCTCCTATAATTAAAACAATAATGGGGACTTTTAATGACATCATTTCATAGATATTTTTACCTATAGCTTCTCCTTGACCTCTTTCTTCCGCTTCAATTCCAGGAAAGGCCCCTGGAGTATCAATAAAAGTTATAACAGGTTTCTCAAATTTTTCTGCTAGTTTCATAAGCCGTAAGGCTTTTCTATATCCTTCTGGATTAGGCATACCAAATCTTCTAAACTGTCTATCCTTAGTATTTTTTCCTTTCTGAGTTCCAATTAACATAAAAGTATGATCCTCTATTCTTCCAAATCCTCCTACGATAGCTTTATCGTCACTAAAATGACGATCTCCATGTAACTCTATAAAAGAATCTTTTTTTGTTATAGAATATATATAATCTAAAGTATAAGGCCTATTTGGGTGTCTAGACAATTGTACTTTTTGCCAAGGAGTAAGATTACTGTGTATTTCTTTAATAGTTTTTTCTAATTTCGATTGCAATTGATTGCAAATTTCTTTCATATCTATTCCACTTTTTTTTTCTATTAGTACACAGTTCATATATTGATCCTGAATTTCTTGGATCGGTTTTTCAAAATCTAAATATTCCATATTTAAATAAAAAAAACAGAATTAAATAGTAAATGATTGAATATATTCACGATTCATAAAAGAAATATATTTTGTAGATATTCCTTTTGGACATTCAATTTCACATGCTCTGGTATTAGTGCAACTTCCAAATCCTTCTTCATCCATTTTTTTTATCATATTTAAAACTCTTTTTTTTCTCTCTATTTTTCCTTGAGGTAATAAAGCAAATTGTGATACTTTTGCTGAAACAAATAACATAGCAGATCTATTCTTACATACAGCAACACAAGCACCACAACCAATACATGTAGCTGCATCAAAAGCTTGATCCGCTTTATATCTTGGAATTGGAATCATATTTCCATCTATTGTCTTTCCAAATGTATTTACAGAAATATATCCACCTGATATAATAATCCTATCAAAAGATGATCTGTCTACAATAAGATCTTTGATTATAGGGAAAGCCTTTACCCTCCAAGGCTCTACATATATAGTTTCTCCATTATGAAAACGACGCATATGAAGTTGACAAGTAGTAATTAAATTATCTGGTCCGTGAGGTCTTCCGTTGATATACAGAGAACACATTCCGCAAATTCCTTCACGACAATCATGATCAAATGAGATAGGAGAAGAATCTTTTTTATTGTATAATAGAATTTGATTGTTTAAAATATCTAGCATTTCTAAAAATGAACTATTTGGTGATATATTGTAAACTTGATAAGTCTTAAAATAACCCTTTTCTTTGCGATTTTTTTGTCTCCATATTTTTAACTTAAAATTCATAAGTTTTTTTTTGATTATGTTTTATATTTTTTTATTTATAAGAACGTGATTGTACTTTTATAAAAGTAAAATTTAAATCTTCTTTATGCATAATTTCATCACTTATAGGATGATTTTCTCTATATTCCCATATAGAGACATATTTATGATGAAGATCATCACGAAGAGGTTCTCCTTCTTTTGTTTGATATTCTTCACGAAAATGACTTCCACAAGATTCTTTTCTATTTAAAGCATCCATAGCCATTAACTCTCCTAATTCTAAAAAATCCGCTACACGTCCAGCTTTTTCTAATTCATAATTTAATCCATTATCAATATATCCAGGAACAAAAACGTCTTTCCAAAAATCATATCGAAGTTTTTGTATATTTTTTATAGCTTTATCTAATCCTAGATGATTTCTACTCATTCCTACATATTTCCACATAATATTTCCAAGTTTTTTATGAAAAAAATCAACAGGAATACTTCCATTATTTTGAATAAGTTTTTGGATTCGATTTTTTACCTTTTCTTCCGATTTTTGAAAAGCTATATGTTTTGTAGATATTTTTTCTGTGATACATTCAGATAAATAATCTGCTATAGTATATGGTAAAATAAAATATCCATCAGCTAATCCCTGCATTAATGCAGAAGCCCCAAGGCGATTTGCGCCATGATCAGAAAAATTAGCTTCACCTATAACATAGCATCCAGGAATAGAAGACATTAAATTATAATCAACCCATAAACCTCCCATTGTATAATGCACGGCAGGATAAATTTTCATAGGAGTTTGATAAGGATCTTCATTAGTAATTTTTTCATACATATGAAATAAATTTCCATATTTAGATTCCATTATTTTTTTACCTAATTTTTTTTTATCTAAAGACCTAGTTTTTTGAATTCCAAGTTCATTTTCTTCTTCTTTTCCATATTTTTCTATAGAAAAACTAAAATCTAAAAACACTCCTTCTTTATTTTCATTATTTTCAATTCCAAATCCTTTATCACAACGTTCTTTAGCTGCTCTAGAAGCAACATCTCTTGGAACAAGATTTCCAAATGATGGATATTGTCTTTCAAGATAATAATCTCTATTTTTTTCACTTATATCCTTAGGTTTTTTATCCCCATTTCGTAAGGAAATAGCATCTTCTATTTTATTAGGAACCCATATTCTGCCATCATTTCTTAATGATTCAGACATTAATGTTAATTTAGACTGATAATTTCCATGTACAGGAATACAAGTAGGATGGATTTGAGTGTAACATGGATTAGCAAAAAATCCTCCTTTTTTATGGACCTTCCATATAGCACTCGCATTAGCTCCCATCGCATTAGTAGATAAAAAAAATATATTTCCATAACCACCTGAAGCTATAACTATAGCATGTGCAGCATGTCTTTCTATTTTTCCTGAAATTAAATTTCTTGTAATAATTCCTTTAGCAACTCCATCTATAATTACTAAATCTAACATTTCATGACGGTTATACATTTTGATTCTTCCTTTTCCTATTTGTCTAGACATAGAAGAATAACACGCTAATAAAAGCTGTTGTCCTGTTTGTCCCTTTGCATAAAAAGTTCTGGACACTTTTGTTCCTCCAAATGATCTAGTTTCCAGATATCCGGCATAATCACGAGCAAATGGAACTCCTTGGGCAACACATTGATCTATAATGTTAGAAGATATTTCTGATAAACGATAAACATTTGCTTCTCTAGATCTGTAATCTCCTCCTTTAATGGTATCATAAAAAAGTTGATATATAGAATCGTTATCTCCTTTATAATTTTTAGAAGCATTAATTCCTCCTTGTGCAGCTACAGAATGCGCTCTTCTTGGAGAATCTTGATAACAAAAAGCTTTTACTCTATATCCTAATTCTGATAAAGAAGCAGCTGCTGAACCTCCTGCAAGTCCTGTTCCAACAACAATAATTTCCATATTAGATCTATTATTAGGAGATATTAATTTTAAAGTAGATTTATGATCTATCCATTTATGAGTTAACGAACTGATTGGAATTTTTGAATTAAGTTTAAAGGAATTTTTCATCAAATGTTAATTATCATTATTAAAAAAAAACCAAATAGCAATAATAGAAAATCCAGAACAAATCAACCAAAAATATAAAGAACCTAATCTTTGGATCCAAACTATCCTTTTTTCATTGGATAAACCAAAAGATTGAAAAGAAGATTGAAATCCATGATTTAAATGAATTCCTAAAATTAAAAATGAAAATACATATATTAATGTATAAAAAGGATTTTTAAATAGAGAGATAACTATACTATAATCAGAAATTGAATGAATATGATTATATTTCATAGGAATCATAAAATTTACAAGATGTAAAATTAGAAAACATAAAATTAAAATTCCTGTATATACCATTGTACGACTACTAAATGAGCTATTAGAAGAATAGGAATTTATAGCATAATCCATTACTCCTTTTCTTTTCCTATTTTCTAAATGCAACTTAATTCCTAATGAAATATGAATTATAAAACCTATAGCAAGAACATATTCCATCATTCGAATAAATATATTTTTTCTCATAAAAAAAACAGCGTCGTTAAAAGCTTTTTCTCCTGAAAAAAGGAATAAATTAACACTTAAATGCAATAGTAAAAAAATCATTAAAAAAATTCCTGTGGTAGCCATGACTACTTTCTTTCCAATAGAAGATTGAAAAAAGTTGCAATGATTCACTTTTATTTTTTTATTTAAGTAAATATAAATAATTTGAATTTTTTTTTGTAAAATCATCATTATTTTCTAACTTTTTGAAGGACTTCAACAAGCAAATCTATATCTTTTTTTTCATTAAAAATTCCAAAAGAAATTCTAATAGGCATCATTCGGGTTAGCAAATATTTATCTGTTATAGATTGAATCACATGAGATATTTTATGATTTTTTTTATTATTACTACTACAAGAACTTCCTTTAGAAACAGCTATTCCCATAATATCTAAATGAAAATAAAACAAATGATCTGGTTTTGTAGGATATAAAAAATTTAATATTGAAGGAATACTTTTCTCAAGATGAGATGATAGTCCATTAAAAATGATATTAGGAAATATTTTTTTTAACTCTACAATACAATAAGATTTTAAATTTTTTATTTTTTTTATATGATTTTTTAAATTACAATAAGACAATCGTAGAGCTTCTGATAATCCAGCAATTCCATATATATTTTCTGTACCTGAACGAATTCCATATTCCTGAACTCCACCAGTTATAAAAGGTTTCATATTTTTTAATATATCCTTTCTTATAAAAGCAAAACCAATTCCTTTTGGTCCATAAAATTTATGTGCACTTACAGTAGCAAAATCACAGGATAATTGTTCCATATTAATATGGCTATTTCCTATTCCTTGTATAATATCTGAATGAAAATAAGCCTTATATTTTTTGCATAAAAAAATAACTTGATCTACCTCTAACAAATTTCCAATTTCATTATTAGCATACATTAAACTAACAAGTGTTTTTTTATACATATTTTTTTTCAAAATTGTTTCCATATCATTGAAATCTAATACTCCTTTTTTATCAAATGAAATAAAATCTACAGATATTTCATGTCTAATAGACAGATCTAATATTGTTTGTAATACAGACAAATGTTCTAACTGCGAAGTTAGAATATGTTTAATCCCCAAATTTAATACTGAAGACCTTAATACAAGATTATTTGCTTCAGTTCCTCCTGAAGTAAAAATAATCTCAGAAGGAAATGCTTTAATACTTTTTGCGATACAAATTCTAGATTCCTCTAAAATAGAACGTGTTTCTCTTCCATAACTATGCTGTACAGAGGAAGGATTTCCTAATGAGGATTTTAATGTATTTATCATAACTTTCAAAACTTCATCTCTTATAGGAGTGGAAGCTGCGTTATCTAAATATGCTCGTTTCATTTACTATAGAAAAATTTTATTTTACATACTATGATACAAATATATAATGTATTAAAATTCCGTATGTTAAAAATATTTTTTAATAAAAAATCTCATTTTTAATTTTGTATATTTATCATAATTATATTGAAGAATATATTTAAAGTCTTCATTAAAAAGAAGCTTTGTAGCTTTTGTTAAATAAATATTTATTGTTTTAATAATGTGATTAAAATGTCTATTTTATTTTTATTTAAATTGAGTGAATATGGAAATAAATGTTGGATTTTCGGTCCTAATGGGGTTTGTGATTGGAATTATTACATGTTATTTTTTTGGAAAAAAAACTATATTAAAAAGATATATTCAATTATTAGAGAAAACAAATTCTCAAGTGAGAAAAATCATAAAAAATGCAGAAAAAGAAGGAGAATCCATAAAAAAAAAGAAAATGATTCAAGCAAAAGAAAAATTTATAGAACTTAAATCTAAACATGAAAAAAATGTTTATTTAAGAGAAAAAAGAATAATTGATATAGAAAATAAAACAAAAGAAAAAGAAGATAGATTATCTAAAGAAATAGAAATTTATTTCAAAAAAAATAATCGTTTAGAATCAAAAATACATGATTACGAAAGCAAATATAAAATTCTTAAAAAAAAACAAGAAGAATTTAAAAACATGCTTATTCAACAAGTAGAATTACTTGAAAAAATATCTAATTATTCTTCTGAAGAAGCTAAAAATGAATTAATTGAAATTTTGAAAGAAGAAGCCAAAGCAAAAGCACAAACCTACATACAAAACATTATAGAAGAATCACAATTAACTGCAAAAATAGAAGCAAAAAAAATTATAATTCAAGCGATTCAAAGGATTGGAACAGAACAAGCTGTCGAAAATGCTGTATCCGTTTTTAACATAGAATCAGATGACGTTAAAGGTCGTATAATCGGAAGAGAAGGAAGAAATATAAGAGCTTTAGAAAAAGCAACGGGGGTAGAAATTATTGTAGATGATACTCCAGAAGCTATTCTTCTATCTTGCTTTAATCCCATAAGAAGAGAAATAGCGCGATTATCTCTTCATAAATTAGTTATAGATGGACGTATACACCCAGCTAGAATAGAAGAAATAGTAGAAAAAACAGAAAAACAAATTGAAGAGGAAATTGTAGAAATAGGAAAAAAAAATATTATAGATTTAGGAATTCATGGAATCCATCCCGAATTAATCAAAATGATAGGAAGAATGAAATATCGTTCTTCTTATGGACAGAATCTTCTACAACACTCGCGTGAAGTTTCTCATTTATCAGGAATATTAGCTTCTGAACTAGGATTAAAGTCAAAATTAGCAAAACGTGCTGGATTATTACATGATATAGGAAAAGTCCCCGAAAATGAATCAGAACTTCCTCATGCTATTTTAGGCATGCAATGGGCAGAAAAATATGGAGAAAATATGGAAGTTTGTAATGCTATTGGTTCACATCATGATGAAATAGAAATGAAAACATTACTATCTCCCATAATACAAATTTCAGATTCTATTAGTGGAGCTCGTCCTGGAGTAAGGAGAAACTCTTTTGAGTCTTATTCAAAGAGACTAAAAAATTTGGAAGATCTAGCATTGAGTTTTGATGGAGTTAATAAAGCTTTTGCCATACAAGCAGGAAGAGAATTGCGTGTATTAGTTGAGAGTGATAAAATCAATGATAAAAAAGCTTTTCAATTATCTTGTGATATAACAGAAAAAATAAAAAACGAAATGACTTATCCTGGTCAAATTAAAGTAACAGTGATTAGAGAAACTCGAGCTGTACAAATAGCTAGGTAAAATTAATAAAAATTATGAAAGACTCTCCTATTACTTCTTTTATTAAAAAATACTTTCTTCATTTTAATGCTTTAACTTTATCAGAAGCAGCTAAAGCATATAAATATCATATTCAAAATGATGGAAAGATGATGGTAACACTAGCAGGTGCTATGAGTACTGCAGAATTAGGAAAAATATTGTCTGAGATGATACGAAAAGATAAAATTCATATTATTTCTTGTACAGGTGCAAATTTAGAAGAAGATTTGTTGAATTTAATAGCTCATTCTCATTACAAAAAAATACCTAACTATAGAGATTTAACTCCTGGTGAAGAAGAAGATTTTTTAAAAAAAGGTTATTATAGAGTAACTGATACTTGTATTCCAGAAGAACAAGCTTTTAAAAAATTACAAAAACATATATTAAAAATATGGACAAGAGCCCAAGAGAAATCTGAACGTTATTTTCCTCATGAATATATTTATCAATTATTATTAGAAAATATTTTAAAACCCTATTACGATATAGATTCGGAAGATAGTTGGGTGTTAGCTGCAGCTAAAAAAAATATTCCCATAATAGTTCCAGGATGGGAAGATAGTACGATTGGTAATATTTTTTCTTCATATTGCATGAAAAAAATATTTCAACCTTTTCTCGTAAAAAATGGAATTGAATATATGATATTTTTAGCAAAATGGTATCAAAAAGAATCTGTCAAACATAAGATAGGATTTTTTCAAATTGGAGGAGGAATATCAGGAGATTTTCCTATTTGTGTGGTCCCCATGTTATCTCAAGATATAGGTTTTCATTCTACCCCATTTTGGTCTTACTTTTGTCAAATTTCTGATTCGACAACTAGTTATGGATCTTATTCTGGAGCCATTCCAAACGAAAAAATAACTTGGGGAAAACTAGATAAAGATACTCCAAAATTTATTATTGAATCAGACGCTACCATAGTTGCTCCGCTTATTTTTGCATATATATTAAATATGTAATTTATTGATTATGTGAATCACATTTCTATAGAAAAATAGAATTTCAAATATATATATAAAAATTAATTATGAAAAAAATTTATGATCTTATTGTTATAGGTTCTGGACCAGGAGGATATGTATCCGCTATCAGAGCAAGTCAGTTAGGCCTTCGTACTGCTATTATAGAAAAATACCAGGAATTAGGCGGAACATGTTTAAATGTTGGTTGTATTCCTTCTAAATCTCTTTTAGATTCTTCTAAATATTTTTCATTAGCTAAAAATAACTATTCTTCACATGGAATTTTTTTTGAAAAATTATTTTTTGATTTTAAAAAAATGATGGATAGAAAAAACGAAGTAGTAAAAAATATAAATAATGGATTAAAATATCTAATGAATAAAAACAAAATTGATTTATATCAAGGAATCGGTTCATTTAAAAATAAAAATACTCTATTTCTAATAGATAGAAAATCTTTGAAAGAAAAAAAAGAAATTCAATTTCAATACTGCATAATATCCACAGGATCTAAACCTTTATGTTTATCTCATTTAAATTTTAACATAAAAAATAGAATTATATCTTCTACAGAAGCTTTTCATTTAAAAGAAATTCCAAAAAAATTAATCATAATTGGAGGGGGAATAATTGGATTAGAATTAGGTTCTATTTTTAATAGATTAGGAAGTAAAGTTATTATTATAGAGACTATGGATAAAATCATATCAAACATGGATGATTCCTTAAGCCAAGAAATGAAAAAAATATTAGAAAAATCTTCTATTCAAATAGAAACTTCTTTATCTGTTTCTAATATATTTAGAGAAAGTCATGAAAAAATATCTGTTCTTGTAAAAGACCATAACGGAAAAGAAATAAAATTTGTAGGAGATTATTGTCTCCTATCAATAGGAAGAAAACCATATACAAAAAATTTAGGTTTAGAAAATATAAACATTAAAAAAAATAAAAAAGGATTTATACTTGTAAATGATAAGTTACAAACTTCTATAAAAAATATATATGCAATAGGAGATGTAATAGGTGGAAAAATGTTAGCACATAAGGCAGAAGAAGAGGGTTTATATGTAGTAGAACATATAGTAGGACAAAAACCCAATGAATTAAATTATGATTTAATTCCATCAGTAATTTATACTTATCCTGAAGTAGCTAGCATTGGACGGTCAGAAAACGAAATTAAAGAAGAAAAAATAAAATACAATATAGGAATCTTTCCAATGAAAATATTAGGTAGAGCCCGTATAAGTGGTTGTACAGAGGGGTTTCTAAAAATGATTTCTAATAAAAAAACAGATGAAATATTAGGCGTTCATATTATTGGAGATCATGCATCTGATATGATTATGGAAGCATCTGTGGCTATGGAATTTAAATCCTCTTCAGAGGATATATATAGAATATGTCATCCTCATCCTACTCTAAGTGAATCATTCAAAGAAGCCGCTTTACTAAATCTAGAAAATCGTTCTTTGCATATGTAAAGTTTTTATTTATTAAGCTAATGTTTCCAAAAGATAGGAGCTTTTCCTATTTTTTTTAGAAAATTATTGGTTTTTTCAAAGTGTTTAGAACCAAAGAAACCCATATGAGCAGAAAAAGGAGATGGATGCGAAGTTTTTAAAACATAGTGATCATGAAAAGAGTTAATTAAATATATTTTTTTTTGAGCATATTTTCCCCATAAAAGGAAAACAATATTTTTTTTTTGATCAGAAATACTTCGTATAATTTGATCCGTAAAAAGTTCCCATCCTATATTTTTGTGAGATAAAGGAGAATTTTTTCTGACTGTTAATACTGAATTTAATAATAAAACTCCTTGTTTTGCCCAATGAATTAAAGAACCACTAGTAGGATAGAAATTTTTTTTAGAAAAATTCAAACAATTATTCACTTCTATAAAGATATTTCTTAGTGAAGCAGGAAAAGGAACTCCATTAGGAACAGAAAAACAAAGTCCATCAGCTTGATTATCTCCATGATAAGGATCTTGACCTATAATAACAACTTTTAATTTTTGAAAAGAACAATATTTTAAACAAGAAAATATATTTTCTTGTTTAGGAAAACAAATAAAATGATTATATTCTATTCTAAGAATATTTAACAATTTTGTAAAATAAGATTTATGGAATTCTTTATTTAATAAGGAATTCCAATTAAAATTAATTTTATATTCTTTTTCTAAAATCATCATAAATTAATCAGTCACTTTCATGTAAAAAAATTTTCTTTTGAAGAAGTTTTTCTTTATTTTCATAATTTTCTTGATCTGGAATACAACATTGAACTGGACAAATCATAATACATTGAGGTTGATTATAAAAACCTACACATTCTGTACATTTCTCAGGAATAATGAAATATATATCTTTTTTCTTAGGTTTCTGAAATATAGTTGAATCTAATATTTTTTTATTTTCTAAGGAAGTTCCATCTGACATTCTCCATTTTTTTCCTCCTTCATAAATTGCTTGATTAGGACATTCTGGTTCACAAGCTCCACAATTTATGCATTCTTCTGTAATTTTTATGGACATTATTAAATTTAATGAAAATTAAAAGATGATTAAAACTTTTGATAAATTAGGATCTTTTTTAAGAGAAGTTAAAAATTTTTATTTACATAATAAATATTTATCCAAAAAAAACAAAAAATTTTTTTCTTCTTTTTTAAAAATTATTAAAAGAATAACTATTGAAAATAGTTGGTTTAGAATAGAGGATCTATTAATAACATTTGATCAATGGGGGAAGATTCTTAAAAAAGAGAAATTAGAATCTTGGATAAGTAAATATTCTTTTATATCATTTTCAAAAAAAAAATCTAAAAAAATTCTTGTTATTATGCCTGGAAATATACCTATGGTAGGATTTCATGATTTTTTGTGTGTTATTTTATCAGGGTATAAAATCATAATTAAATTATCTGAAGAAGATAATTTATTACTTCCGTTCTTATGTAAAATAATAATACATGAAAAACCTATATTAAAAAATAAAATAAAATTTACAAATAATATTTTTCGTGAAAAATTTGATTACGTAATAGCTACAGGAAACAATAACACATATCGTTACTTTGAATATTATTTTAGAAAATTTCCTATTTTACTCAGAAAAAGTAGAACTTCTATAGCCGTTTTACAAGGAAATGAAACTAAAAAGGAATTAATCCTTTTAAATAAAGACATGTTAACTTATTCGGGAAGGGGATGTAGAAATGTAGGAAAAATATTTATTCCTCATAATTATAATGTTCATAGAATTTTAGAACAATCTTTTATATCCGAATATATTACAAACAATCAAAAATATACAAATAATTATAAATATTATCTATCTATATACACTATGAATAGTGTTTCTTTTCAAAAAAATCATTTTCTTATTTTAAAAGAGGAAGAAAAATATTATAGTCCAATATCTGTGGTTTATTATGAGTTTTATAAAAATATAAATCAATTAAAAAAAATAATTTTAGAAAATCAAAATGATATACAGTGTATTGTTTCTAATAATTTCTTAGAAAAAGAAATATTTTTTGGAAAAACACAGTATCCAAAATTAGAAAATTATGCAGATGAAATTGATACAATCCAATTTTTATTTTAGTTTTGTAATTTAATGATAAATTTATCTTTATCTAAATTCATCTCTTTAGATATAAAACCTCCTATTTCAGGTGCTTTTAATCCATTTTTTAATACAATTTTAGATACAAAAATACGACATTCATCCCAAAGATTTTCTTTTATAAAGTTTTCTAAGGTATTTTTTCCTCCTTCTACTATTAAGGATAAGATGTTTTTTTTATACAAAAAATTCAATATTTGATAGATTATATTTTCTTTAAAAGAAATCTGAATGTATTCTATATTTTTTTGATTTTTTTTATTTGTATTTGTAAATACAATAGTATGTTGAGATCCATCTAAAATGAAATGAGAATTAGAAATATTTAATTTTTTATCAATAAAAATTCTAATAGGATTTTTACCAAACCATCTTCTAACATTTAACTTGGGATTATCATTTAATACAGTTTTTCTTCCTACCAAAATTCCATCTTCTTCAGATCTCCATTTGTGATTTAATTGTCTAGCGTATATTCCACTAATCCAATTATTTTTTATTTTTTTTGAATAGATAAATCCATCATTACTTTGTGCCCATTTCAATATAATATAAGGACGTTTTTTTTCGTAAAAAGTAAAAAAACGTTTGTTTAAAATTCGACATTGATCTACCAATACATTTTCTATAACTTCAATTCCATATTTTCTTAATTTTTTTATTCCTAATCCTTTTACTTTTTCACAAGAATCTTGTATTCCTATTACTACTTTTGGTATATTTTTTCTAATTATCAAATCAACACAAGGTGCGGTTTCTCCAAAATGAATACATGGTTCCAATGTAACATACAAAGTACAATTAAAAAATAAATGTTTATTTTTAATATTATTAATAGCTATAAATTCGGCATGATATATATTTTTTTTATAATGACATCCTTCTGATAAAACAAAACCATTTCTCTCTATTACACATCCAACCATAGGATTTGGAGAAGTAAATCCTAATCCATTTTTAGCTAATTGTATTGCTCTTTTCATAAAAATTTCTTTATACTTCATGAAGTATTATTTTTCCATATTTTCCAAGACTCTTCAGCTTGAAGATAGAACATTTCTAATCCATTTTTAATTAACGCCCCCTTTTCTTCTGCTTTTTTTAGAAATAAAGTTTTTTTGGGATTATAAACAAGATCATAAAAATAATGTTCGGAAGAAATATATTGGTAAGGTAAAAATGGACATAAATCGATATTAGGATATGTCCCTAAAGGAGTACAGTTTATAATAATTTTATATTTGTTCAATAAATTTTCATTTATATCTTCATAAACTAAAAAACCTCTATTTTTTTTTCTAGAAACATATTGATATGGAATTTTTAATTTTTCTAAAACAAATGAAATTGTTTTAGAAACCCCTCCAGTTCCTAAAATTAATGCTTTAAAATTTTTTTTATTTTTAATTTCTTGAAATTTCTTTTTAAAAGAATTCTCAAAACCTAAAATATCTGTATTAAATCCAATTGTACATTTATTAATAACTTTTACTACATTTACAGATCCTATAGATTTTGCTTCTGGCATAATTTTAGTAAGAAAAGGAATAATCTTTGTTTTATAAGGAATCGTTACGTTACATCCTTTAAAATAAGGATTTTGAAATATAAATGATACATCTTCTATTTTGGGAATATCAAAAATTTCATAATTTGTATTGAAAATAGATTCCTGTTTGAATTTTTCTGAAAAAAATTTCCTAGAAAAAGAATATTTAATGTCTTTTCCTATTAGACCATAAATTTTTATTTTTTTATATGTCATAAAAAAAATATAAAGTTTATTCTTCTTTTCTCAATTTCATACGTTCTCTATGTATTGCTCTCAATATTTCATTTCTTCTTCCTTCAGAAGGTTTTATATATTGTTGTCTTTCTCTAAACTCTTTTAAAATACGAGTTTTATCAAATTTTTTTTTAGATTTTTTTAAAGCTTTATCAATTGATTCTCCTTCTCTAACAGTGGTAATTAAGATCATAAAAAATTTATTTATTTAATTGTGGACATTATCGGATTTGAACCGATGACCTCTACTCCGTCAAAGTAGCGCTCTAAACCAACTGAGCTAAATGTCCTTTAAAACCAATAAAATTAAGTATTTTTTGGTATATAAATAGATTATAATTTATTTTTTATTATGTCCTGTAATATTCTAAAAAAATCTATAAAATATTTAAAAGGATTAAGTTTAAAAAAAGCTTATTTATTTAACACTGAACTAAAACTTTACACATATGAAGATTTACTTTTTTTTTATCCTAAAGGATATAAACGTTTATCTATATTAAAAAATATATCAGAATTATCAAATTATGATAATAATTTTGTAAAAATATTAGGAAAAATAACTAAAATTGAAGAAAAAAACTATAAGAATAAAAAAAGAAAAATATTAATAGCACATCTTGAAGATAAAACAGGTTTTATCGAATTAATTTGGTTTCAAAAAACAAATTTTTTTAAAAATATAACAAAAAATATTACAGTTATAGTTTTTGGAAAAGTTCAGTCTTTTCAAAAAAAAATTCAAATTATTCATCCAAATATTGAAAAATTCCATTCTTCAGTAAATAATTATTCTATATTTCCTGTATATCCTATACCAAAAAATTTAAAAGAAAAAGGAATAAATAATTTTTTTATGATCAATTTATTACAAAATCTTATAAAAGAATTAAAAAATAATATAGATGAATTTTGTTTTCAAGATTTTATAAATAAAAAATTGATGTCAAGAAAAAAAGCTTTAGTTCAAATTCATTTTCCAGAATCTTTAGCTTTTTTATTGCAAGCGCAATATTCGTTAAAGTTTGAAGAGTTATTCTTATTAAAATTATTTTTTTTATCTAAAAAAAAAATAACATACAGTTATCCTTTTACAAAATTAGGAAAGAATTTTCATAATTTTTACAAAAATTTTCTTCCTTTTACTTTAACGGAAGAACAAAAAAAAGTATTTAAAGAAATATGGAATGATTTGAAAAAACCTATTCAAATGAATCGATTATTACAAGGAGAGGTTGGTTGTGGAAAAACCATCATAGCTATATTATCAATGCTTATTGCATTGGATAATGGATTTCAATCTTGTTTAATGGCTCCTACTGAAGTTTTAGCCATACAACACTATTCTTGTATAAAAAAAATGTTTTCTAAAATTGGAATTAAAATTGGTTTATTAACGAGTTCTATTTCTAATTCCATACGGAAATCTCTTTATCATGAAATGTTAATAGGAAAAATATCTATTGTAATAGGAACACATTCTTTAATTCAGGATAAAGTTCAATTTCGGAATCTTGGATTAGTAATAATAGATGAAGAACAACGTTTTGGAGTAGAACAAAGAGAAAAAATTTGGAAAAAGAATAATAAAACTCCTCATATTCTAATTATGACAGCTACACCTATTCCTAGAACATTAGCAAAAATTATTTACCATGATTTGAATATTTCTATCATAAGAAAAATACCCTTAGGTAGAAAACCTATTAAAACTATTCATTTTTTGAGTAAAGATAAAGATCGAGTTTTTAAAATTTTAAAAAATCAAGTGTCAATAGGAAGACAAATTTACATTATATATCCTACTATAAATACTTCTTTAAAGTATAAAAATTTAATGATAGGGTATCAAGAAATTAGGAAAAATTTTAAAAATTTGGAAAATAAAATTGGAATTTTACATGGTAAAATGAGTTTCCAAGAAAAAAATATACAAATGAGTCGATTTTTACGTGGAGAAACAAAAATTTTAATAGCTACTACAGTTATAGAAGTAGGAATAAATGTACCTAACGCTTCAGTAATTTTAATAGAAAATGCAGATTTTTTTGGATTATCTCAATTACATCAATTAAGAGGAAGAGTGGGTAGAGGGAAACATCAAAGTTATTGTATTCTTATTACGGATAAAAAAATTAGTATAGAAGGTTTTTTTAGAATCAAAAAAATGTGTGAAACAAACAAAGGATTAGAAATTGCTAAAGAAGATTTAAAATTACGTGGTGGTGGAGATTTAATAGGAACTAAACAAAGTGGAAAAAATTATTTTCGTATAGTAGATTTAATAGAAGATTATAAATTAATAAAAGAAGTTTTTCCAATTGCTAAAATTTTTTTTCATAAAAATCCTGATTTTTTAAAAAATACAAAAAATATTTTTTATGAATATTACAAAAAAATAAATGAAAAATTTTTAAAAAAAAACAAGCAATAATAATGAATTCTCTGAATATTTTTCAACGAAAAATTATAGAAACTGTTAACGGACCTATATTAGTTCTTGCTGGAGCAGGATCGGGAAAAACTCGTGTTATTACACATCGTGTCGTTCATATGATTCAAAATATAGGAATATCTCCTTCTAATATATTGGTTTTGACTTTTACAAAAAAAGCTGCTAAAGAAATGAAAAATCGAATTTCCAATATGATAATGGATCAATCAGATTTTGATCAAATAACATTGGGTACTTTTCATTCTATATTTTCCAGTATTCTAAGAAAAGAATCTCATTGGTTAGGTTTTAAATCAAATTATACAATTTATGATCAAAAAGATTCAGAAAATGTTATAAAAAAAATATTAAAAGACATAAACAATATAAACAATTCTTTGAATTATAAACAAATAAAAAAGAAAATATCTGAATATAAAAATAATTTGTATAGTCTATTATATAAAGAGAAATTTAAAAACAAAAAATTAGAATATTTTACTAAAATATATGAAGATTACACAAAACGTTGTTTTCAAGCAAACGCATTAGATTTTGACGATCTATTGCTTTATACTAACCATTTGTTTTTTTATTTTCCAGATGTACTAAAAAAATATCAAAAAAAATTTAAATATATATTAATTGATGAATATCAAGATACAAATTTATCTCAAAATATTATTGTAAAAAAATTAGTTTCTAAACATAAAAATATTTTTGCAGTAGGAGATGATGCTCAAAGTATTTATGGATTTCGAGGTGCTAATATTTCAAATATTTTAAATTTTCATCTTGATTATAAAAATGCAAAAATTTTTCGTCTTGAACAAAATTATCGTTCTACTAATCATATTGTGCAAGCTTCTAACAATATTATTTCTTTTAATAAAAATCAAATTTTAAAAAAAATATGGACAAACAATGAAAAAGGAGAAAAAATAAAAATATATTGTGCTTCTTCTGAAGAAGAAGAAGCACAATATATTGCCTCTTCTATTCTTTCAATAAAAAAAAAAAAAAATTTGAAATTTGAAAATTTTGCTATCCTTTACAGAACAAATATACAGTCACATCTTATAGAATATTCACTCAAAAAAAAAAATATTCCATATCACATATATGGATCTATTTCATTTGAAAACCGAAAGGAGATTCGAGATTTATTAGCTTATCTTAGACTAATTATAAATCCAAATGATGAAGAATCTTTATTACGTATTTTAAAAAAAAGAAATCAAAGAACAATAAAAAATATATTAAGTTTATCTAAAGAAAAAGGAATTACAATTTATAGTATAATACAAAATATTGAAGATTATCAATCCTTATTAAAAATAAATAATAAAATAAAAAATAACTTTATAAAGTTAATTCTTACAATAGAAAAATTACGTATTAATGTAAAACAAGAGGATGCATATGTTATAGCAAAAAATGTAATAGATTTTTTTACAAAACAAAATTATTTTAATTATAAAAATGAAGATTTTCAATTTATACTCGAATATATATTTCAATATGTTGAAGAACAAAAAAAATTAAAAAATAAAGGAAATACGAGTCTATTTGGTTTTTTACAATGTTTTTATTTGGAAAAACATGAAAATATTGATTATAAAGAAAATGAAAAAAATAAAGTTTCATTAATGACAATTCATTTATCCAAAGGTTTAGAATTTTCTATTATTTTTATCGCAGGATTAGAAGAAAATTTATTTCCTTCAAAATCAAGCACTTTAAATTCACTTAAAATAGAAGAAGAACGTCGTTTATTTTATGTTGCTTTAACTCGAGCTAAAGACAAAGCAATACTTACTTATGCAAAACATAGATTTATATGGGGGGAAAAAAAAGAAAATCTTCCTAGTCGTTTTATTAACGAAATGAATAAAAATTTCATTGATATAATCAATATAGAAAATCATCATAAACATCTATTAGAGAAAAAAAAAATTTATTCTTTGAATCATCTTCATCATGATGAAAATCATTATAATAATAAAAATTTCGAAAATTCTAAATATCTAAAAATAAAAAAAGGTGTAAAAGTTTTTCACAAAAATTTTGGGTTAGGAATTATTTTAGAATTACAAAATAAAAATCAAATAGCCTTAATAAAATTTCAACAATCAGGAAAAAAAAGAATTTTTATAAAACTAGATAAACTTGTTATTTCCTCATAATAACAATTTATGAATGATTCAAAAAAAATTAATTTAATTTTTTATTTTCAAAAAATAATTTGTCTTGTGGCGGTTATTTTATTTTTTGTAAAATTAATTACATGGCATATTACTTCTTCAGTTTCTATATTTAGTGATGCCATGGAAAGTTTGATTAATATTATTAGTGGTTTTATTGGGTTATGTAGTCTTTATATATCATCTATCCCTAAGGATAAAAATCATCCATATGGACATGGTAAAATAGAATTTATATCAACGGCAATAGAAGGTATTTTAATTTCTATAATAGGAATTAGTATTTTTATAAATACTTTAATACGTATTAAATGGAATATGCATGAAATTTTTTTATCAAGATTGGATTATGGTATTTTTTTAATGTCCTTTACTGGAATTATTAATTATTTGTTAGGATTTTTAGCTTGTAAAATAGGACATAAAAATGAAGCTTTGATATTAATAGCTAGTGGAAAACATCTTCAAATCGATACATATTCTACTTTTGGTATAGTTGTAGGATTAGTTTTACTAAATATTACTAAATGTGTATGGATTGATCCTGTTATTTCTATTATTTTTTCATCCTTAATTTTATATACAGGTTTTAAATTATTAAGAAAGGCTACAGCTGGAATTATGGATGAGTCTGATAAAAAACTTTTAAGAAAATTATCTTTTTATCTCAATAAAAATAGAGATATTTATTGGATTGATTTTCATCATTTAAAAATTATTAAATATGGAAGTGCATTACATATTGATTGTCATTTAACTGTTCCATGGTTTTTTAATATAAAAGAAGCGAATCAAGAAATAAAAAAATTAAATCAATTAACTAAAAATGAATTTGGATTTAAAGTAGAATTATCGGTTCACATTGACGCCTGTTCCAATAACCATTGTATATTTTGTTTGAACCATTCTTGTAAAGAAAGAAAAAACCTTTTTAAAAAAAAAATTTTTTGGACTTTAGATAAAACATCTTATTATAACAATAATACTAAACTTTAAAATAAAAATTATGGAATACAACACTAATCGTCTCAAACTGGTTATTCCAGAATATGGAAGAAATATTCATAAAATGATAGATTATGCTATACAAATAAAAAATAGAAAAAAAAGAAATCGTTGTGCATGGGGAATTATTAAATTAATGACAAGTTCTATTCATCCTAAATTTCAAAAATCTATTCCTTATTTTCAACATAAATTATGGAATCAACTATTTATTATGTCTAAATATCAATTAGACATTGATACTCCTTTTCCTAAACCAAATACCAAAGAACCCTATAGAATAAGTTTTTGTAGAAAAGTAGTATATCCAAAATATCTAACTAATTTTAGATATTACGGAAAGATCATAAGAAACATGATAGATGCAGCAATACGTTGTAAGGATACACAAAAAAAAGAAGGATTATTTTATGCTATTGCTAATACAATGAAAAAAAATTATCTAAGATGGAATAAAAATATGGTGGAAGATGACGTTATTTTTAACGATTTAAAAGAACTTTCAAAAGGAAAAATATGTTTAATGAAAAATACAGATCCATTATTACAATGCTCTCATATTATGAGATATAGAAAAAAAGAAAAATACTAAATAAAATATAATTTAGTTTTAAATCATTATAATGGAATTGAAATGGGAATTTTTAAAATAAAAGGAGGTATTCCTTTAAAAGGAGAAATTCAACCACAAGGCGCTAAAAATGAATCTTTACAAGTATTATGTGCCGTATTACTTACTTCAGAAAAATTGAGAATTAAAAATATTCCAGAAATAGAAGATATTAAATGTTTAATAAAAATTCTAAAAGATTTAGGTGTTTTAGTAAAAAAAAATGGAATTGGAGATTATACTTTCCAAGCGAAAAATATAAATATTGAATATTTAAATACAAAAAAATTTCGGGAGTATGGAAAATCCATAAGAGGATCAATTATGATTGCAGGACCTTTACTTGCTAGATTTGGAAAAGTTTGTATTCCGATACCTGGAGGAGATAGAATAGGCAGAAGATCTTTAGACGCGCATTTAAAAGGATTAAAATCATTAGGAAGTAATATTCATTATGATAATGAATGTCAATATTTTGACTTACGGGTACATAAAAAAAATTTGAATGGAAAATATATCTTAATGGAAGAAGCTTCTATTACAGGAACTGCCAATATCATTATGGCCGCTACTTTAGCTAAAGGAAAAACAACTATTTATAATGCTGCTTGTGAACCTTATATTCAACAATTATGCAAATTGTTAAATAAAATGGGAGCTAAAATTAAAGGAATAGGATCTAATTTAATTAATATAATTGGAGTCAAAGAATTAGGAGGTTGTAAAAAACATACCATATTACCTGATATGGTAGAAATAGGTAGCTGGATAGGATTAGCTGCTATTACTTGTTCTGAAATTAAAATTAAAAATGTAAGTTGGAAAAATTTAGGAATCGTTCCTAATATATTCCATAAAATGGGAATTAAACTAGAAAAAGATAAAGATAATATTTATATACCATCCCAAGAATCTTATCAAATTAAAAAATCATTAAATAATGCAATATTAACAATATCTGATGCTCCATGGCCTGGATTGACTCCAGATTTATTAAGTATTTTAACTGTAGTAGCTACTCAAGCTAAAGGAAGCGTTCTAATTCATCAAAAAATGTTTGAAAGTCGATTGTTTTTTGTAGACAAACTTATTGAAATGGGAGCTCAAATCATATTATGTGATCCTCATAGAGCTACTGTTATAGGATTAAATCATAAATCTCCTCTTAGAGGTTCTCTATTAAATTCTCCAGATATTAGAGCAGGAATATCTCTTCTTATAGCTGCTCTTTCTGCTAAAGGAACCAGTATTATTCAAAATATAGAACAAATAGATAGAGGATATGAAAATATAGACGAAAGATTACGGTTTTTAGGAGCTGATATCCTAAGAACAACATAATAAATTTATTACAAAATTAATCAAAAACATAAAAAAAACGAATCTTATACACTATTATATAATATATATAATAATTTACAATTTACTTTACTTATAATCCTTATCCAAGAATAAATAGAAAATTTTAATTTAAAAAAGATAATCTATCTATAAACCTTAATTCCTTTTATTTTATTACATCATATATCAACACAAAAATTCGTAATTTTAATTTAATCAAAATGTAATATCATTTATTAAAAATATTGCAAAAAAAAAATGAAATTTTTTTGTTGTGTATGAAATAAATATGTGTTATTTCAAAATCATATAACTTTATGATATCATCTAAATAGATAAATTGAATGAAAAAGATCAGAAAAAAATTGAAAAATTATGGAAAAATTTGAATATATAACTAAAGAAGGATTAGAAAAATTACAAAAAAAAATAGAAAGATTAGAAAATATAGAACGTCCAAAAATATCCATGCAAATAGCGGAAGCTAGAGATAAAGGAGATTTATCAGAAAATGCAGAATATGATGCAATAAAAGAAGCTCAAGGTTTTTTAGAAATGAATATAGCTAAATTAAAAAAAAAATTATCTAATTCACGAATTATAGATGGATCACAAATTAATAGAACTAGAGTTTCTATTCTTTCTACAGTAAGAATAAAAAATTTAACCTATGGAGGAGAACAAATATACACTTTAGTTCCAGAAGGAGAAGCAGATTTAAAATCTGGAAAAATTTCTATAAATACTCCTATATCAACAGGATTACTCGGAAAACAAGTAGGAGAAATTGCTCATATTAAGTTACCTAATAAAATGATACTTGATTATGAAATTTTAGAAATAGCATTTAATGAATAAAAATATATTTCAAAAAATAATTCACAATGAAATTTTAGCTTATAAAGTAGCGGAAAATTCTGATCATTTAGCTTTTTTAGATATTCATCCTATAAAAATAGGTCATACTTTGGTTATTTCAAAAAAAAGTAATAGAGATAAAATTTTTTCTCTTTCAGAAAAAGAATTTATCTCTATTATGTATTTTACAAGAAAAATAGCTCTAGGAATAGAAAAAGTTATTCCTTGCAATCGTGTAGGCATATTTGTTATGGGTTTTGAAATTCCTCATGTTCATATTCATTTAATTCCTATGGATAAAGAAAGTGATGGTAATTTTTCAAAAAAAAGAATAGTTTTATCTTCAAAAAATTTTAAATTTTTGTCAGAAAAAATAAAAAATTCTATTCGGAAAATATAAACAAAAATTTATATTATTATTTTAATAATTCCAATGAAATAGCATCTTTAATCCTTTCATAGTATGAAATTTATCTATTATATGAATTTTTTTTGTTAAAGGTGTATATATATGAGAATAACCTCCGGTAGTAATAACAAAACAATTCGTTTTCAATTCTTGATTTACCCTATTTATTAATCCTTCAACCATACTTAAGTATCCATATATAATTCCACTTTGAATACATCTTTCTGTATAGTATCCTAATATACTAGGAGGTTTTTTTAATTCTATATTTGATAATAGAGATGTATTTTCAATTAAAGCCTTTAAAGAACTATTAACGCCCGGAGCAATGATAACACCTTGAAGATTTCCACATTTATCTATACAAGTAAAACTTAATGCAGTACCAAAATCCACTACCAAAAAAAAAGAATAATTTTTACTCTTGTATAGTGTATATGCAGCTATAGCATTAGCATATAAATCTGTACCTAATTGATGAGAATAATGTTTTATAGGAGAAGCGGTTTTTCTATCGACAATAATCGGTACTATTTTATGTATTTCATATAAAGATTGTTTTATAATGTTTGTAAGAGAAGGAACAACTGATCCAATAATAATATTTTGTATTCTAAATTTAGAAAAAATATCATATTTACGATATATATCTCTAAATATAAAAACATATTCATCTATCGATTTATGTGGGATAGTATTTATGTTCCACGAACAATTACATTTTAAATCAGAATTACTATTAAATATTCCGAAATGAAGATTAGAATTTCCAATATTTATTATTAATAACATGATTCACTATATTTTCATAATTTTGGATAAAAACGTATTATAAATCATATAATTCATAATATAAAATATAAATGTTTTTATATAATTTTATAAAAGTATTTTTTATTTTATTTTATAGTAATGACTAACATATTTTATAAAATAAAAGGAAAAGGAATTCCTATAGTATTATTACATGGATTTATGGAAAGTTTAGAAATATGGAATTTTTTATATAATAGTAAAATTCCTAATAAATATAAAATTCTTTCAATTGACTTTCCGGGTCATGGAAAAAGTATTTTCACATTAGAAAAAAAAAATATAGTTTTTACAATGGAAAAAACAGCAGAAATTGTAAAAAAAATTGTAAAAAAAGAAAATATAAAAAAAGCTATTTTTATAGGACATTCTATGGGTGGATATGTGGCTTTAGCTATGGCAGAAAAATATCCAGAAATGTTTTTGGGGTTATGTTTACTTCATTCTACGACAAAATCAGATACATTAGAAAAAAAAAAAAATAGAATTCAATCGATTCAATTAGCAATCCATCATTATCCATTATTTATATCCAAAAGTGTAAAAAAATTATTCCATTATGAAAAATTATCTTCTTTACAAAAAGAAATTAGTTTTATAAAAAACATAGCTTCAAATACTAATATTCAAAGTATTATTTCTTTTTTAAAAGGAATGGCAATTCGAAAAGATAGGACATTCTTACTAAGAACAACTAAATTTCCAAAACTATATATATCTGGGTTATACGATAGAGTTCTTGATATAAAAAAAAATTATGAAGAAACTAAAAATGGAAATAAAATTTATTTTGTTGCTATACCTACAGGTCATATGGGACACATAGAAAAACCTAAAGAAATTATAAAAATATTAGAAAATTTTATAGATTTTTCACATTTTTGAAATATGATATGAATGAATAAAAAAAAATTACGTGAAAAATATTTTCATATGAGAAAGTCTATTTCTGTAAAGGAAATTAGAAAAATGAGTTTTGAAATTTTTTTTCAATTAAGAAAAATATCTTTTATTTGGAAAAAAACTTATTATCATATTTTTTTACCTATACAAAAACATAAAGAAATAGATACATTTATAATAATTAATTTTTTATTAAAAATAGGAAAATACGTTACGATTCCGTGTTCTAATTTTCATAAATTATCTATAGATAATTGTTTATTTCATAAAAATACTATATTAACAAAAAAAAAATATGGAATTTTAGAACCAATTCTTATGCATAAATTTATTGTTTCAATTTCTCTTATTGAAGTTATTTTTATTCCGTTATTAATATTTGATTTTAGAGGATATAGAATTGGTTATGGAAAAGGTTTTTATGATAGATTTATTCCTTTATGTAAAAAAAATATTATTAAAATAGGGATAAGTTTTTTTTATCCTATAAAAAAAATACAAGATGTACATGAGAATGATTTATTAATAGATATAGGAATAACTCCTAACCATATTTTTTTTTTAAATTCAATAAAAGAAAACTTTTAGTATATCCCAAATAATAATGAATATCATAATTAAACTAATTGTTAAAAAACCGTAAATAGTCCAACGTTCAATAATTTTGTCATTTATTTTTTTCTTTGTTATCATTTCTATCATAATAAACAATAAATATCCACCATCTAATGATGGAATAGGAAATAAATTTAAAAATGCTAACCAAATGGATAAAGTACCAGTTAAAGTCCAAAAAATATCCCAATTCCATTTAGATGGAAACTCTTTAGCTATAGAAAAAAAACTACCTATTTGTTTATAAGCTTTAGTTTCTATATGAAAAATATTTTTCAAAAATAAGACTTGATTTTTCAAAACATTCCAAGATTTTTCTATTCCATGAGGAATACTCTCAAAAAAAGAATAATTATTTTTTTCAAATAAAAAAATTTGATCTAAATCTATAAATTTTTTCAAATAAACCCCCAAAATTCCTTTTGGATTTAAAAAAAATTTTTTTTGAATTAATTTTCCATTTCTGTTAATAGATATCAATATATTTTCATTTTTATATTTTGATAACAAATCTTTTAATTGATCAGAAAAAAGAATGAATTCAGAATTAATAGCTAATATTTCATCATTATTTCTTAATCCATATTTTTCTGCTTCAGAATTTTTAATTACATAATTAATTATAGGAGGAACACGAGGTTGAATGAAAAAATTCAATTCTTTTCTATCAAAAAGAATTTTCTTTTTTTTATTATTTAATGGTAATTTTATAATGTTACCCATACGATCTATAGTGATAGAATTTCCCAAAAGAATGGATTTTGGAATATCATTAAAATAGGGAACATACTTTTCGTTTACAAATAAAATTTTATCTCCATTTTTCAATCCTATTTTTTCTCCTAAAGAGTCAACTTCTATTCCATATTTTACATTTTTTGTAGGAAGATAAGTTTCTCCATATTTAAACAATAAAAAAGTAAAAATTAAAACGGACAATAATATGTTGAAAAGAATTCCTCCAGAAATGATTAATAATCTTTTTATTGCTGACTTAGAACGAAATTCCCAATCTTTAATTGGATATTCTGATTGATTTTCTTTATTATTATCCATTATCATTCCAGATATTTTAACATATCCTCCTAGAGGTAACCAACCTACTCCATAGGTAGTATTTCCTATCTTTTTTTTAAAAATAGAAAACCAAGGATCAAAAAATAAAAAAAACCTCTCAACTCTAACTTTAAATAATTGAGCTATAATAAAATGACCTAATTCATGAACAACTACTAATATAGAAACACTAAGTAACAATTGTATTGATCTAGTTAAAATTGATGACATTTTTCAGATTTAAAAAATAAAAAAGATAAATTTAAACCTTTATTCCAAAATAAAATACATTTTGAATTTATCTAATCTTAAAAAAGGAGAAAAAGGGATTATTAAAGGATATAAAAATGATGATTTTCCCATAAAATTATTAGAATTAGGAATTTTACCTGGTATAAAATTCGAAATACTTTTTGTTTCTATTTTTTACGATCCATTGTGTATAAGTTATGATCAATCTTGTTTAGTAGCTTTACGAAAAAAAGAAGCTGAAAACATTATCATAGAACCTATTTTTTCAGATAAAGAAAAAAAAAATGAAAAAAATTAAATTAGCAATTGTTGGAAATCCAAATGTAGGAAAAACTTCTTTATTCAATCAATTAACTGGACTTAATCAAAAAGTCGGAAATTATATGGGGGTTACAATAGATAAAAAAATAGGATACTTTTATTATGAAAATACGTATTATCAAATTATAGATCTTCCTGGAACTTATAGTATATATCCTTCATCTGAAAATGAAGAAGTAGTTTTTAAATTACTACTAAACAAATTAAACGATTTAGATTATCCAGATAAAATTATATCGGTAGCGGATTCTTCTAATCTCAAAAAAAGTATTCTTTTACTCAGACAAGTTCAAGATTTAGGATTTTCTGTCCTTTTTGTATTAAATATGCTGGATGAAGCAGAAAAAAAGAGAATATTCATTGATATAGAAAAATTAAAAAAACATCTTTTTACAGAAATTGTATTAATTAATGCAAGAAAAGGAATAGGAATTAACAAAGTAAAAACAAAAATAAAAAATTTAAATCAAAAAATAAAAAATACCTATTTTTTCAATCCAGGAATACATTATTCTCTTGCTATTAATGATGTGAAAAATCATTATAAAATAAGTACTTATCAAGCTTGGTCTTATTTAGCTTATAACAAAAAATTTTTGAAAAAAGACTGTTTATTAAATAAAATAAAAAAAAAATATAACATTATTTCAAAAAGATTACAAATCAAGGAAATATTAGATAGATATGAAGAAATAGGAAAAATATTTTCTATAACGGTTTCAAAATTAATTTCGAATAAAGAAAAAAACTATTTAGAATTTTCAAAAAAAGTAGATAATTATTTAATTTTACATCCTTTTTGGGGTTATTTTTTTTTTTTATTTGTTTTATTTTTCATTTTTCAATGTATTTTTTTATTTTCAGATTTTCCTAAAAAATTTATAGAATTTTTTTTTTCTTTTATCCAAAATAAATTTAACAACGTTTATCCTGGTCCTTTAAATAATTTTTTTTTACAAGGAATATTACCTGCAATTAGTACTATTATATCTTTTATTCCGCAAATTTCTATTTTGATATTTTTCCTTCTTCTTATGGAAGAAAGTGGATATATAAATAGAGTCATATTTTTAATGGATAGAATTATGCGACCTTTTGGTTTAAATGGAAAAAGTGTTGTTCCTCTTATTTCTAGCATAGCTTGCGCTATTCCCGCAATTATATCAGCTAGACATATAGAAAACCCAAGAGATCGATTAATTACTATTTTAGCGACTCCTTTTATAACCTGTTCTGCTAGATTACCTGTTTATACTTTAATTATATCTATAATTATTCCGGATAAAAAATTGTGTTTTATTCAATTAAGAGGAGTTGTTCTTTTCTCTATGTATATATTAGGAATAATACTTGCTTTAAGTGTATCAATCATTTTACATCACCTATTAAAAAAAAATTATCAAAGTCATCTTATAATGGAAATTCCTACTTATAAAATTCCTATGTTAAAAAATATATTGATTAGTCTTTGGATCAATCTTAAATCTTTTATTATCAATGCAGGAAAAACTATTTTATTGATTAATATATTAATTTGGGTTTTTGCTTCTTTTGGACCTTCCAAAAATTCATCAAATAAATATCCAATTTTTATACAAAAAAAAGAATTATCTTATTCTTATTTAGGTTTGTTGGGAAAAAAAATAGAACCGGTAATTCATCCATTAGGATATAATTGGAAAATTGGAATTGGTTTACTAACTTCTCTTGTAGCAAGAGAAGTCTTTATTAGTACTATGGATTCTATTTATAACATAGAAAAAAAAGAAAATTTATTAAAGAAAAAAATGAAAAAAAAGATATATTCTAATACTAGAAAACCTATTTATAGTTTAGCAACAGGATTTTCTTTATTATTTTTTTATGCATTTTCTATGCAGTGTATGAGTACTTTATCTATAATAAAAAAAGAAACTAAATCTTGGAAATGGCCAATATTACAATTTATTTTTATGACTTTATTCGCTTATATAGTTTCATTATTAACATATCAAATATTAAAAAAATAAAATGTATCAATACATTATAATAGGTTTATTTTTTTTGTATTCAATTTTTTGTTTTTTTATGAAACTGTTACATTTTTTTTTAAATAAAAAAAATTTTTGTAAAAAAAAATGTAATTGTAAACTATAAAATTTTTATTTTTTCATTCATTTTTTCAATAGAAGTATATATAGAATTTTTAAAGACATCGGATAAAGATATTCCAGCTATTTCCAATTGTTTTGGAAAAATACTTTCTTTTGAAAGACCTGGTATTGTATTTATCTCTAAAAAAAAAGGTTCTTCATTTACAATAATATATTCCGCTCTTGTGATTCCTGATAAATTTAGAAAATTATATACTTTTTTTGCTGTTTTCCTTATTTTATTTTCAATATGCGGAGATAATTTTGCCGGAGTAAGTTCTTGAGATTTACCAGAATATTTTGATTCAAAATCAAAAAAATCATTTTGACTAATTATTTCTGTTATCGGTAAAACAATAATTTCATTTTTGAATGAAAAAACTCCGACTGATACTTCCTTTCCTTTAAGAAAGGATTCAACAAGAATTTCTTCATCTTCTAGAAAAGCTTTTTGTACTGCATTTAACAATTTTTGTTCTTCATAAACTTTACTTATTCCCAAACTAGATCCAGATCTATTAGGTTTTACAAAACAAGGAAGTCCTGTTTTTTTTAATATTTTTTTTGTACAAAAAATTTGATTTTTATTTAAAAAAAAAGACTTCGCTGTATTAATTCCAAGATGATTTAATAGACTTAAACAATATTTTTTATTGAAAGTAATATTTGCATGGTGAAAATTACATCCTGTACAAGGAATTCTTAATAATTCAAAATAAGCTTGTAATAAACCGTCTTCTCCTGGAGTTCCATGTATGGCATTAAAAATACAATCAAATTTCAGTTGTTTGTTTCCAGAAACAGTAAAATCTTGTTTGTTTATGAAATATTCTTTATTTTTATCGTCTTTCATAATCCATTTATCTTTGAAAAGATAAACTCGATAAGGATCGAACTCTTTTCTACATAAATTTTCATAAACTACTTTTCCGCTTTTTAGTGAAATCACATATTCTTTTGAATACCCACCCATAATAATAGCGATTTTTTTCATTATTTATTTTTAATTTTATTGGTTTTTTTATAAGAATATTTTTAATTTATTTTTTCATGAATTATTCAAAGTATTTTTTAATATTCATCATAAATTTTTTAATTTCTATATTTATCTTAGTTAAAATAACTCAATTAGCATTAAAATGGATAGATGTTTATACAAAACATGGTTCTTATGTTGTTGTTCCTAATTTGATAGGTATTACTTTACCTAAATCTATATCTATTTTGAAAAAATTAGGTTTAAAATATAATGTAAATACATCACGTTATGATCCAAATTTTAAAATTAATCAAATTATTTCTTTTTCTCCAGAATATGGTAATCATGTCAAAGAAGGGAGATATATATATATTCAAGTTAATTCTAAATCATCTCAATCTGTTTTACCTAATATTATAAATAAAGATAAACGAATAGCAATAAAACTACTTCATGTTAATCATATATATGTTAAAGAAATTAGATATATTAACAATTCTAGAAAAGATGTCGTTTTAAAAGTTTTATATCAAAATAAATCTATCAAATTTGGATATAGATTCCCTTTTAATCAAGATGGAATTATTTTAATCATTGGAAAAGGATATGAAAAAAATAATTTTTTCATTCCTAATGTTATTGGAATGTCATTATCTTCAGCTATCTATACTTTAAAAAATCAATTGTTTCATGTGATTAATTTTTATTATGACCATGATACAATAAATCCTGATAAAAATGCAAAAGTATATCGTCAAAAACCTGACCCTGGAGTTTTTTATGATAAAAATAAACCTATTGAACTTTGGATCACCTCTAAAAAAGAGGTATTAGATCATTTTATTGAAATCAAAGAGAAAGAAGAAAAAATCAAAGAGAAAGAAGAAAAAATCAAAGAGAAAGAAGAAAAAATCAAAGAGAAAGAAGAAAAAATCAAAGAGAAAGAAGAAAAAATCAAAGAGAAAAAAGAAAAAATCAAAGAGAAAGAAGAAAAAATCAAAGAGAAAAAAGAAAAAATCAAAGAGAAAAAAGAAAAAATCAAAGAGAAAAAAGAAAAAATCAAAGAGAAAAAAGAAAAGAGCGAATTAAATTCAATAAAATGAAAATAATTCAAATTTTTGTAAAAAAAAATCAAAGAGAAATTCGCATTGATAAATTTTTAAAAAAAAATATAGAAAATATTAGTAGAAATCAAATTCAAAAATTGATTTCTTCAAAAAAAGTTATTGTAAATCAAATTTTTGTAAAAAAAAATTACAAAATACAACCTTTAGATTTTATAAAAGTTCAATTTTATGATATTTATCCTACATTAGATTATTTAGAATACGAAAATATTGTTGCAGAAAAAATAAATCTTCATATTATACATGAAGATGAAGATCTTATTGTAATTAATAAACCTGCAGGAATGGTTGTTCATCCTGGATTTGGACATGATAAAGGAACATTAATTCATGGTATAAAATATCATTTTCAAAATTCAAATTTAAATGATTTTAATCTATATAGAAGTGGATTAGTTCATAGATTAGATAAAGATACATCAGGATTATTAGTTATAGCTAAAAATGAATTTTCTAAAGAATATCTATTTCAACAATTTCACTCCAAAACAATTCAAAGAGAATATAGGGCTTTAATATGGGGAAATTTATCAGAAGAAAAAGGAATTATAACAGGTTTTATTGGAAGAGATCCAAAAAATAGAAAAAGAATGACCGTTTTTAGAACAAATGAATTTTGTAAAGGAAAGTATTCTTATTCTATAACACATTATCAAGTATTAGAGCGATTTAAATATTTGACATATGTTTCTTGTAGGATAAAAACAGGAAAAACACATCAAATAAGGGCTCATTTCAAATATTTGGGACATCCGTTATTTCACGATTCTATTTATGGAGGACATAAAATTCTTATGAAAAAAAAATGTTCAAGTCAAATTATAGAATTTTTTAGAACTTGTTTAAAAATTTTACCAAGACAAGCCTTACATGCAATATCTCTTTCTTTTATTCATCCAAAACATAAAAAATGCTATTTTTATTGTCCAATTCCTGAAGATTTTAAAATTGTTCTAAACAAGTGTAGAAAAATATTATTATAATAAAGAACCATTCAAAAGAAAATAAGATATAAAAAAATATATAATTAAACCAACAACATCTACTAATGTAGCTACAAAAGGGGCTGAAGAACTAGCCGGATCTCCTTTTAATTTTTTAATTATAAAAGGCAACATTGACCCACTTAATGTTCCCCATAATACAACTCCAATTAAAGATAAAAAAACCGTAAAACCTACTAATATCCAGTGAGATCCATAATTAAATAAATGAATTTTATGCCAAACTATTACACGTATAAAACCTGTTAATCCCAAAATACTTCCTAAAAAAAAACCACAAACAATTTCTCTTCGCATTACAATCCACCAATCTTTTATTCTTACTTCTCCCAAAGCCATTGCTTGTATGATTAAACTTGCAGCTTGAGATCCACTATTTCCACCACTTGAAACAACTAAAGGTATGAATAAAGCAAGAACTACAGCTTTTTCTATAACGCTTAAAAAATTTTGCATGACTGTTGTTGTTAGCATTTCTCCTATAAATAATAAAATTAACCATCCAGCTCTTTTTTTAATAAGTTTATATAAAGGAACGTTTAAATAAGATTGATTTAAAACTTCCATTCCTCCTATTTTTTGAAAATCTTCTCTATAATTTTCATTCAATACACATAATACATCATCTACAGTAACAATTCCCAACAAAATATTCTGATTGTCTATAACTGGAATAGAAATTCTGTTGTTCATAGAAAATATTTTAGTAGCTTCTTTTTCTGTATCCGTAATTTTTAAAAAAATTTCAGTATTTTTCTTTCTATCTATTAATTCAGATACTTTTGTATTAGGATCTACCAATAAAAATTTTTGTATTTTTATCTCATTTATTAATTTTCCTGTTTTATCTACTATATAGATAATTTCTATAACATCATTATTTTTAACTTCTTCACGAAGATAATCCAATATTTCTTGTATACTACAGGTTTTTTGAACGGCAAGATAAAATGGAATCATTAAACGACCTATACTATTTTTAGAATATCCTAGAGATACTAAAATTCTACATTTTTCTTCTTTATTTAAATACTTTATTAAGTCTTTTAATATTTTTTTTGGAAGATTTTCTAAAAAATAAAAACGATCATTTACCGATAAATTATTTAATAATTCTATTTTTTTAATAGAAGATAAATTTTTTATAATTTTTTTTTTTATAGAAAAATCCAATATTCTAAAAACAGAAATTGCTTTACATAATTTTAACAAATTAAATATTTCTACAACATTATTAGGATTTTTATGAAAAATTTTTATTAATCTACTTATAGTTTGACTATTTAGAAATTTACTGTTATTTAAATAATCTTGTTCCTCATTAAACATTTTTTCTTTTTTTTGTGAAATTTTTTTGAATATTTATTATTTTTTATGATCATTAAAATAACAATTGTTTTTTTTCCTTTTTTTTAACGAAAATAAAGAAGAAAACAATTATTATATTGTTCTGCAGAAATAAGAAATAAATTAAAATTACGTAATAAAATTATTGCACATATTTACATATGTGTATATATAAAAGAAAGAAAAATGGAATATAATTTTCGTGAAATAGAAAAACGTTGGCAAATATATTGGAAGAAACATAACGTTTTTCACTCAAAAAGAAACAAAAAAAGAAAATACTACATATTGAATATGTTTCCTTATCCTTCTGGAACAGGTCTTCATGTAGGACATTGTTTAGGTTATATAGCATCAGATGTTTATGCGAGATATAAACGAACTAAAAAATATAATGTTTTAAATCCCATAGGATTTGATTCTTTTGGTCTTCCTGCAGAACAATACGCAATTCAAACTGGAAAACATCCTTACGATACAACTCTTGAAAATTCACGTATATATAAAGAACAAATCAATAAAATAGGAATTTCCTTTGATTGGAGCAGAGAACTATATACCAGCAATCCTAATTATTATCATTGGACTCAATGGATGTTTATTCAAATTTTTAATTCTTGGTATGATAAAAACGATGAACAAGCTAAACCTATAAATCTTTTAATTGAAGAGTTTAATAAAAACGGAAATTATTTTATTAACGCAAGCAGCACAACATCAAAGTATAAATTTGATTCAAAAACATGGAAAAAATTTAATTTTTACGAAAAAGAATCTGTTCTTTTAAATTATAGACTCGCTTTTTTATATAATAATACAGTAAATTGGTGTCCAGCTTTAGGTACAGTATTAGCTAATGATGAAATCAAAAATGGAAGAAGTGAAAGAGGAGATTTTCCAGTTTATGAAAAAAAAATGTTACAATGGCATATAAGAATTAGTGCATATGCAGAAAGGCTAATTAAAGGGTTACATTTTATTAATTGTTCTCAATCTTTAAAAAAATTACAATATAATTGGATAGGAAAATCAAAAGAAATTTATGTTTTATTAAAAATAATTTATCCTATTAATGATATTCATCAAATTGAATTACTTATTTCTCATCCAGAAATGATATTTGGAATAACTTTCATCATATTATCTCCAGATCATCCACTTGTCTCTTCTACAAGAGATTTTACTGTACCTATAGATGAAAATAAAAAAAATATTTATGGAATTTTTACAGGAAATTATGTTTTCCATCCTTTTATTAGGAATAAAAAAATTCCTATTTATATTAGTAATTTTATTTCTGTAAATCATAACACACAATCTATTATAGGAATACCTGGATATGAAGAAAAAAGTAAAAAATTTGCCGAAAAATTTGGTATAGAAATCATTAAAGTTTTAGATTTTAATAAAAAATATATTATAAATTCTAATTTTTTAAATGGATTAACTCGTAAAGAAGCAAAAGAAAAAATTATAAAAATTCTAGTAAAAAATAAAATAGGAAAACTTAAAATAAGTTATAAAATTCGTGATGCTATTTTTTCCAGACAAAGATATTGGGGAGAACCAATTCCTATTTATTTTAAAAACAAAATTCCAAAAACAATTCCCATTGATAAATTACCACTCCTTCTTCCAAAAATAGATAATTTTTATCCTAAAGATGGAAAACCTCCATTAGCTAGAACTAAAAATTGGGCTTGGGATGAAAAAAATATGAAGATTGTTCCTAATATTTTGATTGATCATAAATATATATTCCCAATAGAAACTAGTACCATGCCTAGTTGGGCAGGATCAAGTTGGTATTATCTTAGATATATGGATGTACATAACAATCAATTTTTTATTGATAAAAAAAAAGAAAATTATTGGAAAAATGTTGATTTGTATATTGGTGGATCTGAACATAGTACAGGTCATTTAATTTATGCTAGATTTTGGCATAAATTTTTATTAGATAGAGGATGGATAACAACTGAAGAACCTTTTAAAAAAATATTAAATCAAGGAATGATCTTGAGTTATTCTGCTATTATACTAAAAGTAGTAGGAGATGATATTTTTCTATCCTATGGATTAAGAAATAAAAAACATGCATATTCTTCTTTCCAAGAAATATATGTAGATCTTTCTTTTATCAAAAAAAATAATGAATTAGATATTTTTAAATTTAAAAAATATAGACCTGAATTTTATTCATCCGTTTTTATTTTAGAAAAAGGTTCCTTTTTTTGTAAAAGAAAATTGGAAAAAATGTCAAAATCAAAATATAATGTAATAAATCCTAATGATATTTGTGCAAAATATGGATCAGATACATTTCGTATGTATGAAATGTTTTTAGGCCCTATTAATCAATCTAAGCCCTGGGATGAAAATAAAATAAATGGAATAAAAAAATTTTTAATTAAATTTTGGTGTTTATTTCATAAAAATAATGAATTTCAAATTAGTGAAATAGCCCCCACATTTCAAGAATTTAAAATTTTACATAATACTATAAAAAAAATACAAAATAAAATGAATTTTTTTTATTGGAATACTTCTATTAGTTTATTAATGATTATGACCAATCAATTAACGGAATTAAAATGTAACAAAAGAAAAATTTTAGAACCTTTTGTTCAATTAATTGCTCCATTTGCTCCTCATATATCTGAAGAGTTATGGTATAAATTGGGTAAAAAAAAATCTGTTATATTTTATAATTTTCCAGTTTTTAATCCAAAATATATAATAAAAAATGAAATAACATATCCGATTATGTTCAATGGAAAACTGAAATTTTTAGAAAAATTTGATTCTAGCGCACCAATAGAAAAAATAAAAAATAAAATATTAAATCATCCTAAAACAAAATTTTTTTTGAAAAAAAATACTTTACAAAAAGTAATTTTAATTCCTAAAAAAATAATAAATATTTTATTTAAATAATTTTTTTAATTTGTACTCTATAGCATTCATTTTTACATTTTTTTCATTCTAACTAGGAATAGATAAAAACTTTTTTTATGTCAAAAAACCAAATTAAAACTAATTCATATAGTTTTTTTAATTGTATAGAAAAAAATTTTGATAAAGCTACACGATTTCTTTCTATTGAAAAAGGTCTTTTAGAACAAATTAAAGCTTGTAATTCTGTATATCGAATGCATTTTCCTGTTAAAATAGGAAAAAAAATAAAAGTAATAGAAGCGTATAGAGTTCAACACTCTCAT
Organism: Blattabacterium cuenoti STAT; assembly: GCF_003573915.1. GTDB lineage: Bacteria > Bacteroidota > Bacteroidia > Flavobacteriales > Blattabacteriaceae > Blattabacterium > Blattabacterium cuenoti_A. Next base: position 524,072 of record NZ_AP014608.1, read on the forward strand.
CATAAACTTCCTTGTAAGGGAGGTATTCGATATAGTATTAAAGTTAATCAAGATGAGGTTATGACTTTAGCTGCTTTAATGACCTATAAATGTGCCATAGTTGATGTTCCTTTTGGAGGAGCTAAAGGAGGGATAAAAATAGATCCACAAACTATATCAACGGAAAATATAGAAAAAATAACACGACGTTATACCTCTGAATTAATCAAAAAAAATTTTATTGGACCAGGAATAGATGTCCCCGCTCCTGATTATGGAACAGGAGAAAGAGAGATGAGTTGGATATTTGATACTTTTTTATCTCTCCGTTCTGGAGACGTAGATGCATTAGCTTGTGTTACAGGAAAACCTGTTTCTCAAGGAGGAGTTAGAGGAAGAAAAGAGGCAACAGGATTGGGAGTTTTTTATGGAATCAGAGAATTGTGTCATGTAAAAGAAGAGATGTGTTCTGTTGGTCTTGATATAGGATTAGTTGGAAAAAAAATTATTATACAAGGATTAGGAAATGTTGGTTATCATGCTGCTAGTTTTTTCCACGAATCCGGCGCTATTATAATTGCTTTAGCAGAAAGAGAAGGGGCGATTTATAACGAAAAAGGATTAAACGTATCTAAAGTTTTTTTACATTTAAAAGACAATGGATCTATATTAAATTTTCCAGAAGCAAAAAACATAGAAAACACAGAAAAGGCTTTAGAATTAGAATGCGATATTTTAATTCCAGCGGCATTAGAAAATGTGATACATAAAAATAATGCGAATCGTATTAAGGCTAAAATTATTGGAGAAGCGGCAAATGGTCCGATAACTCCTGAAGCTGATGAAATTTTATATAAAAAAGGAGTGATTATTGTCCCTGACATTTACTTAAATGCAGGAGGAGTTACTGTTTCTTATTTTGAATGGATAAAAAACCTAAGTCACGTACGTTATGGACGAATGGAAAAAAAATTTAGAGAAAATATGAATACAGAACTATTACAAGTTATAGAAACAATTTGCAAAAAAAATTTTTCAATAAAAGAGAAAAAAATGGTTTTAAGAGGACCAAGAGAAATAGATTTGGTTCGTAGCGGATTAGAAGATACCATGATTAATGGATTTCACAAAATTCGTGATATAAAAAAATCATTAAAAATAGAAAACATGCGTACTGCAGCATTTGTATTGGCTATAAATAAAATTATAGATTCTTATGAGAAACTAGGTATTTTTCCATAATATCTTTTATTCTGAAAAAAAAGAAAAAAATTCATTTTTCATGAAGTACAAAAGATCATTATTGAAACTAAGTGGAGAAGCTCTCATGGAAGAAAACGATTTTGGCCTTCTTCATTCTTCTCGTCTTCAACAATATGCTGAGGAAGTAAAAAAAGTAGTAGAAATGGGAGCTCAGGTTGCTATAGTTATTGGAGGTGGAAATATATTTCGAGGATTTCCTAGAATAAAGGAAAAAATTATAAATCGAATAGAAGGGGATTATATGGGGATGTTAGCTACCGTTATTAACGGAATCGCTTTTCAATCATATTTAGAAAATGTTGGAATATGTACTTGTATTCAAACAGCTATTAAAATGGATGAAATTGCGGAACCTTTTGGAATAGATAGAGCAATCTATCATCTTGAAAAAGGAAAAGTTGTAATATTTGTTGCTGGATTAGGAAATCCTTATTTTACTACAGATACAGCTGCTGTTTTACGTGCTATTGAAATAAAAGCAGATATATTATTAAAAGGAACTAGAGTAGATGGAATCTATACAACAGATCCAGAAAAAAATAAATATGCTAAAAAATTAAAAAACATATCTTTTGATATGGCATATCAAATGGGAATCAAAGTTATGGATCAAACTGCTTTTATTTTAGGAAATGAAAATGATTTACCGATTATAATTTTTGATATTAATAAAAAAGGAAATTTTAAAAAAGTAATTTCAGGAGAAAAAATAGGAACTATGGTTTCTAAAAAAAAATAAAATTATGGATGAGTTAAACGATATTTTTTCCTATTGTCAGAAAAATATGGAGAAAATTTTGGAACAACTGAAAAAAGAAATTCATCGCGTTCGATTAGGAAGTAAGTCCATATCTTCTTTTTTAGGTAAAATAAAAATAAAATGTTATGGAACCTTTTTTCCACTTATAGAAGTGGCCAATATTTCTATTATAGACAATATGAATATTTCTATTCATCCTTGGGATCGTTCTATAATTTCAAATATAGATAAAGCTATTATTAATGCTAATTTAGGCTTTATGCCTACTAATAAAGGAGATTTTATTCATATACACTTACCTACAATTACAGAAGAAAGCAGAATAAATTTTATAAAAAAAATAAAATTACAAACAGAACACGCAAAGGTTCTTGTAAGAGAAATCCGGAAAAAAAATAATCAACGTATAAAAAAATTAAAAATATCAGAAGATATTTCTAAAATAGGAGAAAATAGTATACAAAAAATAACAAATGAATATATACAAAAAATAGAAAAATTTTTTCTCTATAAAAAAAAAGAAATTTTGGGAAGATAAAATGATAAAAAAATATTCAATTAAAGAATTACTAAATAAAGGAAAATTTTTTATAAATAAAAAAGTACTAGTTGAAGGATGGATTCGTTCTTTTCGTTACTCTATTTTCATTATTTTAAATGATGGATCTACTATTCAAAATCTCCAAATTGTTTTATCCAAAAATAAATTAGATAAAACAATTATGAAAAAAATAACAATCGGTAGTTCAATTAGAGTTATAGGAATAGTAAAAAAAAGTGTTGGAAAAAAACAATATATTGAACTTCAATCTTTGAAGATAAACATATATGAATTAGTAAATTCAGATATTCTTCAAAAATCTATTTTACAACCCAAAAAACATAGTTTCGAAAAACTTAGAGAACAAGCTCATTTACGTTTTCGTACAAACATTTTTAGTTGTATTATGAGAATTCGTCATCATATTGCTTTTTGTATACATAAATATTTTCATGAACATGGTTTTTTTTATCTCCATACTCCAATTATTACTACTTCAAATTGTGAAGGGAGTGGAAAAATGTTTCAGATTACAACTATGGATTTCAAAAAAAATAAACTAATAGATTACACGAAAGATTTTTTTAAATGTAAAACTTATCTTAGTGTATCCGGACAATTAGAAGCGGAAACCGCTTCTTTAGGATTAGGAAAAGTATATACTTTTGGCCCTGTATTTCGAGCAGAAGATTCTAATACTTCACGACATTTATCTGAATTTTGGATGATTGAACCAGAAATTGCTTTTTATCATCTAGAAGAAAACATAAATCTAGCTGAAAATTTTGTGAAGTTTGTTATTCAATATACAATTGAAAATAGTACGGAAGATTTAATTTTTTTAAATCAATATTTGGAAAAATGGAATAAAAAGAAAAAAAATTACCTTTTAGAAAAATTAGAACTTATTTTAAAATTTCCATTTAAGAAAATTAGTTATACAGAAACTATAAAAATTTTAGATCAAGAAGAAAAGAAAAAAAATATAAAATTTTCACATCCAATTACTTGGGGAATGGATTTACAATCTGAACATGAACAATATTTGGTTGATAAATATTTTAAAAAAATCCCTGTTATTATATTTGATTATCCTTGCAATATTAAGGCTTTTTATATGCGTATGAATAATGATGGAAAAACTGTTAGAGCTATGGATATTTTATTTCCTGAAATAGGAGAAATTATTGGAGGATCTCAAAGAGAAGAACGCTATGATATATTATTACAACGTATGAAAGATACAAATATTGATATCAATAAACTTTGGTGGTATTTAGATACACGTCGTTTTGGTTCTGTTCCTCATAGTGGTTTTGGTTTAGGTTTTGATCGTTTAGTTCAATTTATCACAGGAATGAATAATATTCGTGATGTTATTCCATTTCCAAGAACTCCAAAAAATGCAGATTTTTGAAACATGTTAAAACAACAGTTATCGCAAAAAAGTCAACATAAACTTTCTCCACAACAAATTAGGCTAATGAAATTAGTTCAACTATCTACTTTAGATTTTGAACAAAAAGTTCAACAAGAATTAGAAGAAAATCCAGCTTTAGAAGAAGAAAATTGTTCAGATTTAGAAGAATATTCAGAGGTATTAGAAGAAAATAAAACAGATATCACAGAAGATAAAACTCAATCTTCAGATATCTATGATATAGATAATGAATATTTTAGTGATGATGAAATTGAAGATTTCCAAATCAATAACCCAAAGAATTATAGTTCAAAAAAATACATTCCTATTATATCAGAAATTTCTTTTCAAGAATATTTAAAAAATCAATTACATACATTTTTTTTAAATAAAAAAGATTTATTAATTGCTGATTTTATATTAGGAAATATAGATGATGATGGTTATATTAGAAGAAAAATTCTATCTATAGCGGATGATATCTTTTTAATTCTTGGAAAAACCGTATCTCCAGAAAAAATAGAAAAGTTACTTGTGAATTACATTCAAAAACTGGATCCCATAGGTGTAGGATCCAGAAATTTACAAGAATGTTTATTAATTCAATTAAATAAAAAAAAAATTAATAAAGAGGTTTTTTTATCAAAAAAAATTATACGAGATTATTTTGATTCTTTTGTAAAGAAACATTATAAAAAATTGCAAAAGAAATTGGGCATAACAAAAAAAAATTTACGAAAAGTTCTTGATCAAATAAAAAAATTAAATCCTAAACCAGGAAAAATTTATTCTGATAACACTAAAAATTTGAATCATATTATTCCAGATTTTGATATTTATGTTTCAGATGAAAAATTAGAACTTACTTTAAATCAAAAAAATATACCAGAAATAAAAATCTCTTCTTTATATTTAGATATGTTAAAATCTTATCAATCAGAAAAAAATGTAAAAAAAAATGAAGAAACTATAGTATTTTTAAAAAAAAAAATAGACTCAGCAAAATGGTTTGTAGACGCAATCAAACAACGTCAAAATACATTAATGTTAACAATGAATGCTATTATGGATTATCAAAAAGAATATTTTTTAACTGGAGATCCAGTTAAAATAAAACCTATGATTTTAAAAAATATTTCCCAAAAAATCGGCGTAGGAATTTCTACTGTTTCCCGTGTAGCTAATAGTAAATATGTTAATACACCATATGGAACTTTTTTAATTAAAAGTTTCTTTTCTGAAAAAATGATCAATCAAAAAGGAAAAGAAATTTCCTCTATTGAAATTAAAAAACTTTTAAAAGAATCAATAGATAAAGAAAATAAAAAAAAACCTTTTACTGACGAAAAATTATCCAAAATACTTAAAAAAAAAGGCTATCTTATAGCCAGAAGAACTATTGCAAAGTATAGAAATCAAATGCATTTTCCTGTTGCAAGAATGCGAAAAAATTTATAATTCTTTTATTATTACAGTTTTCCAATTAGAAAATTCTTTTATAGTCAAATCTGATAATTCTCTACCATATCCTGATTTTTTCACTCCTCCAAAAGGAAAACGTGGATCTGATTTCACAACTTCATTAATAAATATCATTCCCGTATTTATTTTTCTTGATATTTTTTCTGCTTTTTCTAAATCTTTCGTCCAAATAGAAGTTCCAAGTCCATATGGTGTATTATTAACAATATCAGGGATTTCTTTCTCTTGAGAAAAAGGAAAAATAATTCCTATTGGTCCAAATATTTCTTCTTCCTTTACTATACAGTTATTATTTTCTACTTTTAACAAAGAAGGATAAAAAAAATTACCATCTTTAATAATTTCTAAACATATTTTTCCTCCATTTATGATTATAGTTTTATATTGTTGATACAGTTTTTCAGATAAATCAGAGCGAGAAATATAGCCTATTTTAGTTGATTCATCGTACAAGTTTCCTTTATTATATGTTTTCATTTCTTGTATAACGGCTTCTATAAAATCATCTATGATACTTTTATCTACAACAAATCTTTTTGCAGAAATACATGTTTGGCCTGTGTTATTTAATCTAGATTTTGTAGCTATTTTTGCTATTTTTTTTATATTTTTTACATCTTTTAAAACTACAAAAGCGTCATTTCCTCCTAATTCTAAAATAGATTTTTTAATATATTTCCCCGATAATGATCCTATAATACCTCCCGTTAAAGTACTTCCTGTAAAAGTGACTCCTTGTATTATAGGATGAGCTATCACAGATTCTATCTGATTTATATCTATTAATAAAATTTGAAAAATTCCTTTAGGAAAATCGGATTCCAAAAATATTTTTTCTAAAATAAGAGAACATTCTGTTGTATTAATGGATGGTTTGATAAGAATTACATTTCCTAATAATAAATTAGGAATAGTAGACCTAATTGTTTGCCATATAGGATAATTCCAAGGCATAATTCCTAATATAGAACCTATAGATTCAAATATTACATAAGAATCTTTATATTCAGTAAAAATTTTTTCAAAAAAAATAGACTTTTTTAAGTCACAATAATATTCACATAAATTAATACTTTTATTTACTTCGGCATAAGATTGAGTAATAGGTTTTCCCATTTCTTGAGTAATGGAATAAGCTATAAGATTTTTATTTTTTTGTATACAAGAATACAATCTTCTTAAACATTGCACCTTAGAATTAAAAGAATAATTTTTCCATTTTTGATATGCATTTTGAGCTTCATATAGTTTAATATTAATATTTTTACTAGATAAATAATGATAAGTATTTAATACTTTATTATCTACAGGATTAATAGTTTGAAACATTTCATTGTTTTTTTAAATTCTCCCTAAACTAACAGTAATTTTTGAATTTAAAGCTGCGGCATAAAATTTTATTTTTTTGAAAAATAAAAATATACCATTAGCTCTGATAGGAGATAAAAAAGTTTGAAATCCTATTTCATAAATAAAACTAGCGTTAGAATAAATAATTTCAAAAGGAAATAGACCTGAATATACTTGAATCATAAGAGCAGCCATTCCTCTAGGTAATAAAGCATCACTATCCGCTTCAAAAAAAATACGTGGACCATTCAATTTAGCCTCTAACCAAACTTTAGATTGACAACCATGAATTAATTTATCTTCAGACCTAAATTTGGATGATTTGTTCGATAATTTTTCCCCCAAATCAATCAAATATTCATATTTTTCTTCCCAATTTTTAAGAATTTGAAATTCCTTTTTTATGATTTCTTCTTTTTTACGCAAAGTCATTTCTAAATTTTTAGATAAACAATGAAAATATACACTTTTCTTTTTTTTAAGATAAGTTGATTAATTTATTTCTAGCCATTTTTGCTGCTTTTGTCATATTATGAAGTGATATCAATACTTCCTTCCATTTCCTAGTTTTTAATCCACAATCTGGATTGACCCAAATATTTTCTACAGATATTTTTTTTGAAGCTTTTTTTATTAATTCAAATATTTCTTCTACTGTTGGAATTCTTGGAGAATGAATATCATATACTCCTGGACCTATTTCATTAGGATAAGAAAAAACGGAAAAGGCATCTAATAATTCCATTTTAGATCTAGAAGATTCCATAGTAATAACATCTGCATCCATATCTGCTATATGTTCAAATATATCGTTAAATTCACTATAACACATATGTGTATGAATTTGGGTTTCATCTTTTACTCCACTTGAAGAAATACGAAAAGCTTTAATAGCCCAATTAAAATAAAACTTCCAATATTTTTTTTTCAAAGGTAAACCTTCTCTAAGAGCAGGTTCATCAATTTGAATAATATGAATTCCAGATCTTTCTAAAGATAAAACCTCTTCTCGAATAGCCCAAGCTATTTGATAAGCAGTATGAAAAATAGGTTGATCATCTCTTACAAAAGACCATTGTAAAATTGTTACGGGACCAGTCAACATTCCTTTCATTAATTTTTTTGTGTGAGATTGGGCAAAACATATCCATTCAACGGTCATATCTCCAATACGACTAATATCTCCATAAATAATAGGAGGTTTAACACAACGACTTCCATAACTTTGAACCCATCCATTCTCAGTAGAAAGAATTCCTTTTAATTTATCGGAAAAATATTCTACCATATCAGTCCTTTCAAATTCTCCATGAACTAGTATATCTAAATCTATTTCTTCTTGTTTTTTAACTACATCTATAATAAAATTTTTAATTTTTTCATCATATTTTTCCTGACTCAACTCTTTTTTTCGAAATTTATTTCGTAAACTACGTATTTCTCTTGTCTGAGGAAAAGATCCTATAGTAGTAGTAGGAAATAAAGGAAAATGAAATTTTTCTCTCTGTTTTTTTTGTCTAATATGAAAATGATTATCTCTTTGTATATCTTTTTCTGTTATTTTTGTTGCCCTTTCTTTTATTTTTTTATCATAAAAAATATAGGATGATTTTTCTGATAAAAATAAAGAAGAGTTTTTGATTAAAACTTTCTTATTTCCTTTTATAATTTTTTCTAAATCATTTAATTCGTAAATCTTCTGTTTAGCAAAAGACATTCTATTTTTTATATCTAAGTGAATGTTCTTTTCGGTTTCTATATCTAGAGGAACATGTAAAAGAGAACAATTAGGAGCAATCATAATTCTATCTTCTCCTATAAATTTTATCGCTTTTTCTATTTTTTGGATAGAATTAGCGTAATTATTTTTCCATATATTTCTTCCATTAATAAGTCCTAAAGACAAAATCATTTTTGACTTTTTTGAAAAAAAAGAAATTAGTTTTTCCAATTGACTTGAATTTTCTACTAAATCTATATGTAAAGCTTGAACAGATATATCTTGAAAAAGAGATATATTTTCTGACATATCATCAAAATAAGAAGCTAATAGTATATTGATTCCAGAACAAAATTTAGATATTTCTCCATAGGCATATTTAAAAACTTTTTTTTCTTTTTCAGACATATCTAAAACTAAAATAGGTTCATCTAATTGAATCCAACTGACTCCTTTATCTTTTAGTTTTTGAATAATCTTTATATAAATAGGAACAAGATTTTCTATTAAATCCATTCTATGAAAGGATTTTTCTTTTTCTTTTCCTAAAAATAAATAGGATATAGGTCCAATCAGTACAGGTTTAATTTTTTTTACTGACTTTAATATCTTTTTAGATTCTTCTAATTCATCAAAAATTTTATTCGAAAAAATAGAAAATTTTTGATTTTTATGAAATTCTGGAACAATATAATGATAGTTAGTATTAAACCATTTGGTCATTTCCATCGCTTTAATATCCCACCCGTTTTTTTGAAAACCTCTAGCCATAGAAAAATATAGATCAATATTATGATCCATTGGAATAGAAAGATAAGATTCTGAAATCACTCCCAATAATAAGGACATATCTAGAACATGATCATAAAAACTAAAATCATTACATGGAATTAAATCTAACTCAGCTTTTTCTTGATTTTTCCAATTTTCTTTTTTTATCTTTTTTCCTATTTCAAATAAAACATTAGAATCAATTTTATTTGACCAATAAGCTTCACAAGCTTTTTTTAACTCTCTTTGTATTCCTATACGAGGATAACCCAAATTATGTTTCAACATAAAATAACTTACTTTTATTATTATTGAATTGCATTTTCTATATAAAGAAAAATCCATATATAAAAAATAAATTAAATTTAAATATCCAATAATTGATACAAATATTCCAAAATTTTTTTATCTAAAATAGAGAATCTTATATTTCTTCTATTCATCATAATTTCAGCAGTTTCACAAACTTGATGAAAAGAAATTCTTTTTTTTCTTTGAATTCCTCCTAAATAAAAAGAAGGTATATATCTAGAAGGAAACCCATATCCAAAGATACTATCACCAACGCCTACGATCGTAGCTGTATTAAATTGAGTATTGATTGCTGATTTTGAATGATCTCCCATTATTGTACCAAAAAATTGCAAATCAGTAGGAAAAAAATCTTTTTTTTCATAATTCCAAACTGTAACTTTTTTATAATCATTTCTTAAATTAGAAATATTAGTTCCGGCTCCTAAATTACACCACTCTCCCAAAATAGAATTTCCTAAAAATCCATCATGAACTTTGTTAGAATAAGAAAAAATAACAGAATTAAAAATTTCTCCTCCTACTTTACAAAAAGTAGCAATGCTTGTTCCTCCATATATTTTTGATCCTATATTCAATATAGTATTTTTTCCAATTGATACTGGACCTCTGATAACAGATCCTTCCATAATTTCAACTCCTTTTTCAATATATATAGGTCCAAATTTTGCATTTAATACAATATTATTTGCTTTTATATCTTCTTCTAAAAAAATTTGTTCTTTAAAACAAAGAACATGATTATCCCCCAATAAAGAACAAGATTTTTTTCCTTTTGTAAAAAACAAAAAATCTTTTTTCAATACAGTTTCATTATTCGAAAATATATCCCATGGATATTGAATATGAATAACTTCTTTTATAGAATATGTTTTTTTACATTTTTTGGAAAAAGAAAAAAAATCTTTTTTTCCCAAAAAATTTTTTTTGATAGCAATCATTTTTTCCTTAAAAAAAATAGTTTCATTTTCTTTTAAAGAAAAAAGAATTTGAATTAATTCTTCATTAGGAAGAAATGAAGAATTAATTAACAATACATCTTCAAAAAAAGAATCTTCTTTTTTTGAATATTTCTTTGAAAGAAATGGTTGTGTAATAATATCATATGCATTTTTTCCAATATACTTTTCCCATCTTTCTTTTATCGTAAATAACCCCAATCGAATTTCTGATACAGGTCTAGTTAATGTAATAGGAAATAGGCTTTTCCATTCTGTGCCATCATATAATATAAAATTCATATAAATCTATTTCTAGAATTTTTTATATTTTTCATATTTTTTCTTAAATTTTTCTGCGGGACCTGTTTTTCCTAAAAATCTTTTTTCTCCAGTAAAAAACGGATGTGAATAACTAGATATTTCCATTTTATATAATGGATATTCATTTCCATTTATATGGATAAAATCCTTTGTTATAACTGTAGATTTACAAATAATCATTTTTTCATTATTAATATCTTTAAAAACAACAGGTCTATAATTTTTTGGATGTATTTTTTTTTTCATATTTATTTATTTTTTTGGAAAACGATAAAGCATACCATTGATATTCATTCCAGCACCCAAGGAAGCCATAAGAATTGTATTTCCAGGTTTTATTTCATGAGAAGGCATTTTTCCTTTAAGAATCAAATCTAATAAAGTAGGAACAGTAGCTACAGAAGAATTTCCAAATTTATGGATTGTCATAGGCATAATTTGAGATAAAAAATCCTTTTCTAAAGATGTATAATTATATAATTTCAATAATCTTTCTAAAATTGCATAATCCATTTTAGCATTAGCTTGATGAATAAGAATTTTATGAACATCTTGAAGATGTAAATTAGCATAATCAAGTATACTTTTTATCATATTTGGAACTTCTGTTAATGCATATTCATAAATTCTTCTTCCATTCATTCTAATATTAACTAAAGATTTTTTATAATTGGGATTTAAAGAAGGTCCATTAATTAAATAATATAATTTTTCATTATTATCACATTGAGTATCGTAATGAATAATTCCATATTTTTCGTTTTCTAAATATTCTATAGCAGATAATACAGCCGCTCCTGCACCATCGGAAAAAATCATTGCATTTCTATCATGTGGATCTATAACTTGAGATAAGGTTTCAGAACTAGTAATCAATATATTTTTAGCATATCTAGATCTTAAAAGTTGATCCGCTAGAATCATTCCTTCTATCCAACCTGTACAACCAAAAATCATATCATATGGTCTACATTTTTTATTTTTTATTTTAAGTTTATTTTTAATTTTTGCAGAAATAGAGGGAACAAGATCAGATTGATAAGAAATAGGATGAATATCTCCATAATTATGAGCCGATATGATATAATCTATTTTTTCTTTACAAATTTTAGAATTTTTCAGAGCTTTTTTTGCTGCAATTGCCGCAATATCAGAATTAAATAATCCTTCATCTACATATCTTCTTTCCTCTATTTCTGTAATTTTTTGAAATTTATGAATGATTTCTTTATTAGATTTTTTAATTTTGAAACCTTTACTATCATAAAATTTATGTTTCAGAAAATGATTTCTTTTTATAATCTTTTTCGGTAAATAATGTCCCGTTCCTGTAATGATTGATCGAATCATTTTTTTAAAGAATAAACCAAAAATTAGTAATTAAAAAATCAAAAAGATAAAGTTCTTAAAAAGAATTCAAAAAACCGTTTTTTTCTTCATAATTTTTTTTTAATAGATTCCAAAAATATTAATATTTATTTTATGAATAAATACCATCCTTCTTCAAAAGAAGAAAAACTGAAAAAAATGTTTGATCATATTGCTAAAAAATATGATTTAATCAATCATATATTATCTTTTGGAATAGATTTTCTTTGGAGAAGAAAAGCGATTCATTTATTGTACAAATTTAGCGAAAAAAAAATTCTAAGAATATTAGATTTAGCTACTGGTACTGGAGATTTAGCTATTTTATTAGCTAATAAATTTAAACACGCTTATATTACAGGATTAGATCCATCTGATAAAATGTTGAAAATAGCCAAACAAAAAATAAAAAAAAATCTTCTTGAAAAAAGAATTCAAATTATTCAAGGATATTCGCAATATATTCCATTTCAAAATGAAACTTTTGATATAGTAACTATTGCTTTCGGAATAAGAAATTTTCAATACATTCATTTTTCTATGAAAGAAATTTATAGAATTTTAAAACCTTCAGGAATTTTAGTAATTTTAGAATTTTCTAAACCTTCCAATTATTGGATAAGAAAAATTTATTATTTTTATTCTCATTTTATTATAAAAAAAATAGGAAGTTTGATTTCAAAAAATCATTTTGCTTATAATTATTTAAAAAAATCTATATTTTCTTTCCCCTATTGCAACAAAAAAATGAGTAATCTTTTAAAATTTCATAAATTTAATCCTCTTCATATTCAAAAATTAACTTTTGGAATTGTGTCTCTTTATTTAGTCAAAAAATAATAAAAATAAATGAAAAAATTAATTTTTAAATCCTTATAAATAAAATATTTTTTCATAATGATAAAGTATTTATCTAGATATTTCACGTCTATTTTTCTTAAAAAAAGAATTAAGAACATAGAGTTTTTTATGCGTTATCCAATAGAAATACAAAATCAATTAATCAATCAATTGGTTTTATATGCAAAAAATACAGAATTTGGAAAAAAATATGGATTTTGCGACATAAAAAAATATCATCAATTTTCTGAAAGAGTTCCTATATGTAAGTATTCCGATTTACAGTATTTTATTCAAAGAATTCGTAAAGGAGAAAAAAATATATTATGGCCAGGAGGAGTGAAATGGTTTGCCAGATCTTCTGGAACCACTACAAAAAGTAAATACATTCCTATTACAAAATCATCTATGAATACATGTCATTATAAAGCAGGAAAAGACATGTTATCCATTTATATTCATAATCACCCTGAAACAAAAATTTTTTTTGGAAAAGCTGTTCGTTTAGGAGGAAGTTATGAATTACATCGAAAATATAATACATTTTATGGTGATTTATCTTCTATCTTAATTCAAAATATGCCTTTTTGGGTTGAAAATATTTGTGTCCCTAAAAAGAAAATAGCCTTAATGAGTGAATGGGAAAAAAAATTAGAAAACATAGTAAAAGAAACAGGAAATAAAGATGTTAGAATTTTATTAGGTGTTTGTTCTTGGTTACTTATTTTTTTAAAAAAGTTGTTAAAAGAATTTGACAAAAAAAGAATAGACGAAATATGGCCTGATATGGAAGTGATATTTCATGGAGGTGTTAATTTAAGCCCTTATATTTATCAATATAAAAAATTATTTGATAAATCTATAAATTTTTACGATATATATAGTGCATCAGAAGGTTTCTTTGGTATACAAGACAAAAAAAACGTTAAAGATTTATTATTGTTGTTAAATCATGGTATATTTTATGAATTTATTCCTATAGAAGAACTAGATAAAGAAAATCCTAAAATATTATCCCTTGATAAGGTAGAATTAAATAAAAATTATGCACTTGTTATTTCTACTAATGCAGGATTATGGAGATATATAGTTGGAGATACTGTCAAGTTTACTAACTTATATCCATATAGGATTTCTATTTCAGGAAGAACAACTCATTACATCAATTCTTTTGGAGAAGAATTAATTGTTGAAAATGCAGAAAAAGCATTACATAATACTTGTATAAAAACAAATTCCATTGTTCGTGAATACACGGCAGGTCCTGTATATATGAATCAAAAAAAATCCGGTGCTCATGAATGGATTATAGAATTTAAAAAACAACCTATAAATTTAAGTGATTTTAGGAATATTTTGGATAATGAATTAAAATCTATGAATTCAGATTACGAAATTAAACGATATAAAAATATTGTACTAGGTCCTCCTATTATATATATAGCTAGAAATGGGTTATTTTATGACTGGCTAAAAAAACATAAAAAATTAGGAGGACAAAATAAAGTACCTCGTTTATCTAATGATAGGAAATATATTGATTCTATTCTTAAAATGGAAAAAAAAAGAAATTAGTTTTAAAAAAAATATTTTTTATATTTTAATTATGACAATAGAAGAAAAAAAAGAAATATTTAAGATTTATGGAACATCTGTTTGTGACACAGGTTCTTCCAAAGTTCAGGTTGCATGGTTTACTTATCGTGTTAATCATTTAAATAATCATCTTAAAAATAATAAAAAGGATTTCAATACAGAAAGAGCTTTAATAAAAATAGTAGGAAAAAGAAAAAAATTGTTGAAATATATAGAAAAACGTAACATCGAAGATTACAAAAATATCATTAAACATTTAGGGTTAAGAAAATAAAATATTTTTTTATATATAAAATTATTTCTAGATATTCTTATTTTTAATAGAGATAAGAGAAGAGAAAGGATAAAAATATGTCAAATCTAGTAGTAAAAGAAACCATTTCTATGAAAGATGGACGGTCTATCATTATAGAAACAGGAAGATTAGCAAAACAAGCAGATGGATCCGTTATAGTACGTGAAAAAAATACGATCCTTTTAGCTACTGTAGTCGTTTCTAACGAAACAAAAAATGAACCAAATTTTTTGCCTTTAACAGTAGATTATAGAGAAAAATATTCTGCTGGAGGAAAAATTCCTGGAGGTTTTATAAAAAGAGAGGGAAGACCTTCTGATGAAGAAATCTTAACCATGAGATTAGTTGATCGTGTTCTAAGACCAACATTTCCAGATTCTTTCAAAAAAGAAATACAAGTTATGATTTCATTACTCTCATATGATAAAACGGTGTTACCAGATGGGTTAGCTGGATTAGCTGCATCAGCCGCTTTATCCGTAGCAGGAATTCCTTTTAATGGCCCTATATCAGAAATACGTATTATCCGTTTAAATGGTAAATTTATTATTAATCCTAGTTTAGAACAGTTAAAAAAATCTGATATAGATCTAATAGTAGGGGGGTCGAACCATTCTATTCTTATGATAGAAGGAGAAATGAAAGAAGTAAAAGAAAATGAATTTTTGGAAACTTTAATTACCGCTCATAAAGCAATAAAACTACAAATAGAAGCTCAAATCCGTTTAGTTAATAAATTATCAAATAATTGTGTTTTTTTATTTAATGATCAAAAATCAATCAATTGTCATCAAGAAGAAAATAAAATATTAGAAAAAGAACTTTTTTTATTTTCATATGAAAAAATTAAAAAAATTTATCAAAGCTTTCTAAATAAAAAAAAAAGATCTATTCAAGAGAAAATTGTATTAAACGATTTTAAAAAAAAGTTTTTAATAGAAGAAAAAATAGATAAAAAAGAAGCGATTATTGATTTTTTCTTTGAAAAAATAAAAAAAAAGATAACTAGAAATTTAATTCTAAAAAATGGAATTCGACTAGATGGAAGAACAAGTAAACAAATTCGTTCAATATCTAGTTTTGTTGATTACTTACCTGAGGTACATGGGTCAGCTTTATTCTCAAGAGGAGAAACTCAATCTTTAACTACAGTTACATTAGGATCATCTTTAGATGCTAATAAAATTGATAATGTTATTATGGAAAATCAAGAAAAATTTTATTTGCATTACAATTTTCCTCCTTTTTCTACAGGAGAAATACGTTCCATAAGAGGGGTTTCTAGACGTGAAGTAGGTCATGGAAATTTAGCACAACGTGCATTAAAAAATATTATCCCCAATAATCCATATACAATTCGTGTCGTTTCGGATATTCTAGAATCTAACGGATCCTCTTCTATGGCTACAGTTTGTGCTGCTAGTTTAGCATTAATGGACGCAGGAATCCCTATAAAAAATCCTGTTTCCGGAATTTCTATGGGGTTGTTTATGGAAGATGAAAAAAAAATTATTATATCAGATATCCTAGGAGAAGAAGATCATTTTGGAGATTTAGATTTTAAAATAACAGGAACTAAATATGGAATGACAGCATGTCAAATGGATGTAAAAACTATAAAAGGAGTTACATATGATCTTTTGAATCAAATTTTAGTACAAGCTCTAGAAGGTCGTCTTTTTATTTTAAAAAAAATGTTAGAATCTTTACCTAGATATAGGAAAAAAATGAAACCTAATGCTCCAAAAATATATACTCTTAATATTCCAAAAAATTTTATAGGTTCAGTTATAGGCCCCGGTGGAAAAGTTATTCAAGAAATACAATCATGTACAAATACAAATATTACAATTGAGGAAAAAGGAGATTTAGGGTACATTGAAATTTTAGGAAAAAATGATGAAAAAATAAAGAAAGCTATCAATAGAATTCAAGAAATTGCTTTTGTACCTGAATTAGGAAAAGTTTATCAAGCAAAAATAAAATCTATAAAGGATTTTGGCGCTTTTGTTGAAATTTCTAAAGGAATTGAAGGGTTGCTACATATTTCTGAAATAGGATGGAAAAGATTGAATAATATAGAAGAAGAGTTTCATGTTGGAGATATTATCGACGTTAAATTTATGGGAATAGATGAAAAAAAGAAAAAAATGAAACTCTCTAGAAAGGTTCTTTTACCCCGTCCTATAAAAAAAAATGAATGAAAATAAAAAAATATGAGACAACTTAAAATTACTAAACAAGTCACAAATCGCGAATCTGAATCCTTAGATAAATATCTTCATGAAATAGGAAAAATCCCATTACTAACCCCAGAAGAAGAAGTAGAATACGCTCGTAGAGCAAGAGAAGGAGATGAAACTGCTATAGATAAACTTATTAATGCAAATTTACGTTTTGTTGTTTCTGTTGCAAAACAATATCAAAATCAAGGATTAAGTTTATGTGATTTAATTAATGAAGGAAATCTAGGTTTGATAAAAGGAATTTTACGTTTTGATGAAACAAGAGGTTTTAAATGTATTTCTTATGTTGTTTGGTGGATCAGACAGGCAATTTTACAAGCTATTGCTGAACAATCACGTTCTATTAGACAACCCACAAATAAATTAGCTCTATTAAACAAAATATTGAAAACTCTTGCTCAATTAGAACAAGAATTACAAAGAACTCCTTCTGCAAGAGAAATAGCAGAATATTTAAATATGAATGAAAAAGATGTTGAAGAGTCTATAAAAAACTCAGGAAGACATGTCTCAATGGATGCACCATTGGTAGAAGGAGAAGATTCAAATCTATATGATTTAGTTCGATCTGATGAATCTCCTCGTCCAGATGAACATTTAGAAAAAGAGTCTTTACGTAAAGATATAAAAAGAATTTTAGAAACTTTAAGTGAAAGAGAACGTCGTGTTATCATTTTACATTTTGGATTAAATGGCTCTCCACCCATGACATTAGAAGAAGTTGGTCAATCCTGTGATTTAACAAGAGAACGAGTTAGACAAATAGAAAGCATAGCTTTAAAAAGATTAAAACATTCTTCTAGAAGCAAAATATTAAAACCTTATTTAGGATAAAAAAACAAGACCTCGAAGGGACTCGAACCCATAACCTTCTGATTCGTAATCAGATGCTCTATCCAATTAAGCTACGAGGCCTGTTATTTCCAAATATACAAACTAAATCATGATTGAACAATTCTCAAGAATTTTTTTAATTCCATAGATGAATGACCTACAAGTCCCCCATCTATATCTTTCTGATAAAAAAGATCTTTTGCGTTAAAATCATTGATACTTCCTCCGTATAAAATAGATATTTCATTAGAAATATTTTTTCCATATCTTTCTAAAAATAAAGAACGAATAAACTCATGCATTGTTTGAGCTTGTTCAAATGTAGCCGTTTTTCCTGTTCCAATTGCCCATATTGGTTCATATGCTATATAAAAATATTTTATTTCATCTGGTGTACAACAAAAAACAGTTTTTCTTAACTGATCTTTGACAATCTCAAATTGTTGATCATTAGATCTTTCAAAAGATGATTCTCCTATACAGAAAATAATATTTAACCCATATTTTAATGCTATTTTTATTTTTTCTAATAAAATATTATTTTTTTCAAAAAAAAACTCTCTACGTTCACTATGACCTAATATAACTTTTTGTATCCCTATTGACTTTAACATAGAGGCAGATATTTCTCCCGTATAGGATCCTTTTTCTTTTTGATGAATATTTTGAGCCGCAATATTTAAATTGGTTCCTTGTGAAATTTGATTTGAAATATGTAAAAAAGGAAAAGAAGGAGCGATAATAATTTCTTTATTATGATTAATTTTTTTCTCAAAAATAAATTTCAAAAAATTTCTAATAAAAGAAGTTGTTTCGTAAAAGTCATAATTCATTTTCCAGTTTGCAATGACAACTTTTTTTCTCATTTTTTTTTAAAAATTTTTAAAATATAAAAAATTGTATTTTCGAAGTTATAAATTTTGTCTTAAAAAAAAAATGATTTTTATTAGTATTTTAAAACAAAATTTTTCTAATGTTTTGAATAAAATTTTTTCTTTATTTTTTTTTAAAAATAAAATATGTTCTAAAACATTATTTATGGAAAATTGATTCAAAGTTTTATCCATACAATTTGTATAATTTTTTATTTTTTTTAATTTTTGATTATAAATTAAAATCACATCATTATTTGATATTTTATGAAAATGTGATGTAGAAAAAATTTCTAACTTTATTAATATGATTATTAAATAATTTATAATATCTATGTATGTATCTATTATTTTTTCCTCTTTAATTTTTTGATATCCTCTTGATTGAATATTTTTTATACGAAGTATTTTCATCAAAATTTGATCGATTATAGAATAATTATGAAATAATTTCCACGATAATCCATAATCCTTTAATTTTTCTAAAAAAAGTTTTCTACATTTATGAATAATTAAGTCATTAGTAGATAAATAATTCATGTCATTTAATTTTAGATTTAGAATAAATTAAATTACAATAAATAGTTTTTTCAATGATAATTAATTGTGCCGGAACTTTATTACATCTAGAAGAACCAAAAATAATGGGAATTGTAAATTTAACTCCTGATTCGTTTTATGATGGAGGTAAACTATGTTCTGAATATAGTATATTACAACATATAGAAACTTTATTAAATGAAGGTTCTGACTTTATAGATATTGGGGGTTGTTCTACACGACCAGGATCAAAATTTATAACGGAAAAAGAAGAAATAAAAAGAGTAATAAAACCTATTCGCACTATTATGAAAAATTTTAAAAATATTAAAATATCTATAGATACTTTTCGTAGTGAAGTTGCTAGAATAGCGGTAGAAGAAGGCGCTGTAATGATAAATGATATTTCAGGAGGAAATTTGGATAAAAATATGTTTCCTTTATTAGAAAAACTCAAAAAAATCCCATATATATTGAATCACATGAAAGGAATTCCTAAAAATATGCAAAAAAATTTATACTATCATGAAAATATAGTAACAGAAATAAATAATTTTTTTTCTGAAAAAATTTATTATTTAAAACAACATAAAATTCATGATATCATTTTAGATCCTGGATTTGGTTTTGGAAAAACATTAGAACAAAATTTTCAATTATTAAAACATTTATCTTTATTAGGTTTTCAAGATTATCCAATTTTAGTTGGGATTTCTAGAAAATCTATGATAAAATTCATTTTAAAAACTTCTTATGAAGAATCATTAAATGCAACTTCTATTATCCATACTATAGCACTTTTAAATGGATCTAAATTTTTACGTGTACATGATGTAAAAGAAGCTGCAGAATGTATTAAATTAGTACAATATTATAAAAATATTTTATAATTCACTAATACTTATATTATTTTTACGTAAAGCTTTTTTTCATTATTGCATTTATTGAAAAATTATTTCATTGATATTTTAGATATTTTTTTAGTAACCATTATTCTATTTCAAATATATAGACTGGTTTACAAAACTGCCGCTTTAAATATTTTTTACGGGATCATTGCCACTTTTATTTTCTGGAAAATAGTGGAAATTTATAAAATGAAACTTCTTAGCATAGTTATAAGTGCTTTTTTTAAAGGAGGTTTTTTAGCTTTAATCATTGTATTTCAACCAGAAATTAGAAAATTTCTCCTTATAGTAGGAAGTAAAATTTTTTTCAAAAGATTTATATTTTCCATATTTAAAAAATCGGAAGAAATAATAAAAACTGAAACTATAGATAGCATTGTAAATGCTTGTGCTATTTTTTCAGGAGATAAAACAGGAGTCCTAATAGTTATTCAATTACATCAGGATTTAAGAGAATTTATACAAAATGGAGACGAAATGGATGCTAAAGTAAATATTTCCATTTTAGAAAGTATTTTCTATAAAAATAGTCCATTACATGATGGAGCTGTAGTTATTATAGGAAATAAAATCATAAAAACAAGAGCAATTCTTCCTGTTTCCTACAATAAAGAAATTCCATCACGTTTAGGATTAAGACATAGATCTGCTATTGGTTTATCTGAAAAAACAGACGCTATATGTCTTGTAATTTCTGAAGAAACAGGTTATATCTCTTATATAAAAAATCAAAAAAGAATTGTCATCACTAATATTAATAATTTAAAAATGAAACTTGAAGAAGATTTACTTTAATTAATTTATAATGAATATTCAAAATATATATCAATTATATTCTATTTCTTCTGGAATAGAAATAAATAGTAAAAAAGTAAAAAAAGGATCTATTTTTATAGCTTTGAAAGGAAAAAATTTTAATGGAAATCAATTTGCAGATGAAGCTATTTCAAATGGAGCATTATTAGCTATAATTGATGATAAAAGGTATTTTTTTTGTAAAAAAAAATTTTTATCTGTAGATAATACATTATGTTTTCTACATGAATTAGCAATGTATCACAGATATAGATTACATCACGTTCCTGTTATAGCTATTACTGGGAGCAATGGAAAAACCACGACAAAAGAACTTATTTCAGCTATTCTTTCTAAGAAATATAAAAAAGTTCATTATACAAAAAATAATTTCAATAATCATATAGGAATTCCATTAACTATACTTTCTATGCCTAAAGATACACAAATATCTGTTATGGAAATTGGAGCAAATCATGAAAAAGAAATAGAAAAAATGTGTTCTATTATTAATCCAGATTATGGATATATAACTAATTTTGGAAAAGCTCATTTAGAAGGATTCAAAAGTATAGAAGGAATCATACGAAGTAAATTAGAATTATATGATTTTTTAAAAAAAAATAAAAAAATAGTATTTGTTAATGGAGATGATCCTATACAATTATCTAATAGTATAGAAATGAATAGATATATATTTTCAGGAATAAAAAAAAATGTATCTGATATAAATGTTCAATATTTATGGAATAAAAATAGTATAAAATCTTCTCTATCTATTCAAAATATAAAAATTGTTTCTTCTTTAATAGGTGACTATAACTTATACAACATAGCTTCTGCTATTACTATTGGAATATATTTCAAGGTTTCTTTAAAAAAGATAAAAAAAGCTATAGAAGAATATGTTCCTGATAATTATCGTTCTCAATTTTTTATAAAAAAAAATATTAGAATTATTATAGATTGTTATAACGCAAATCCAACTAGCATGGAAAAATCTCTTATTTTTTTTAATAAAATACAAGGAAAAAAAATCGTAATACTAGGAGATATGTTAGAATTAGGTTTATTTTCTCATAATGAACATGAGAAAATTGTTTTTTTTATAAAAAATAGTAACATTCACATTGCTTTTTTAATTGGAAAAAATTTTTTTAATACTAAAAAAACTTCACATAAAATAAAAAAATTTATGGAGAAAAAATTTTTTGTTGAATGGATTAAAAAACACTCTATTCAAAAAACGGATTATATTTTGATTAAAGGATCTAGAAAGATTGCATTAGAAAGTGTTATTGATTTAATTTAATTTTTTTCTCTATTTGTTTATTTAATCTTTAAGATTAAATTTGTACATGATGATTTTATAAAATTTTTATTAATGAAAGAAATTACCCCAAAAACCTATATCAAGTGGTTCAAAGACATGTTTTTTTGGAGAAAATTTGAAGACAAATGTCGTTCTTTATACCTAAAACAAAAAATTAGAGGATTTTTGCATCTATATAATGGACAAGAAGCTGTTCCTGCGGGATTAACCTATGCAATGGATTTATCTAAAGATAAAATTATAACTGCTTATAGATGCCATATTTTTCCTATTTCTATGGGAGTAGATCCCAAAAAAGTAATGGCTGAGCTTTTAGGAAAAAAAACAGGAACTTCTCATGGAATAGGGGGGTCTATGCATATTTTTAGTAGAAAATATCGTTTTTATGGTGGACATGGAATTGTAGGGGGACAAATTCCGTTAGGAGCTGGAATTGCTTTTGCTGATAAATATTTTAATAGAAAAGCTGTTACTTTAACTATTATGGGAGATGGCGCAGTAAGACAAGGATCTTTGCATGAAACATTTAATATGGCTATGATATGGAAACTTCCTGTTGTCTTTATATGCGAAAATAATAAATATGCTATGGGAACTTCTGTAAAAAGAAGTAGTTCTATAGAAGAAATTTATAAAGTAGGAAAATCGTATGGTATGACTTCTCATTCCGTAGATGGAATGGATCCGGATAAAATAGCTATATCAGCTTATTCCGCTATAGAAAGAGCAAGAAAAGGAAAAGGTGCTACTTTTTTAGATATTAAAACATATAGATACAGAGGTCATTCTATGTCTGATTCTGAATTATATCGTAGTAAAGAAGAAGTAAATTTTTATAAAAAAAAAGATCCTATTTTAAAACTAAAGGAAAAAATTATCCATAATAAATGGGAAATAATAGAAAATTTGAATACGATAGAAAATGAAGCTAAAAAAAAAGTAGAATCTTGTGTTGAATTTGCAGAAAAATCCGATCTTCCTTCTTTAGAAGAAATGTACAATCTTGTTTATCATGAAAAAAATTATCCTTTTTTAGATAAGGTTTTACCTTTATAAAATAAAATAAAAATAATGGCAGAAATAATATACATGCCCCAATTAAGTGATACAATGAATGAAGGGACTGTAATCAAATGGAATAAAAAAATAGGAGATAAAGTTTCAGAAGGTGATATTTTAGCTGAAATAGAAACCGATAAAGCGACTCAAGATTTTGAAATAGATGTTAGTGGTTTCTTACTTTTTATTGGAGTCAAAGAAGGAGAAACAACACGTGTTAATGACGTACTAGCAATTATAGGAAATGAAAAAGAAGATATCAGTCATATTATTTTAAAATTAAAATCTAAAAAACAAGAAAATAAACAAATAAAAAAAGAAAACGGAAAAAAAAATATAATTTCTCCTATAGCGAAAAAAATGGCTAAAGAAATAGGAATTTCTATAGATAGGATTAAAGGAAGTGGAGATAATGGAAGAATCATTAAGAGAGATATAGAATTTTACGAAAAAAAAAATTTAAATATAATACAAAAGGAAAAATATAAAAAAACTGTTAAAATTCCTCACTCTTCTATAAGAAAAAAAATAGCAGAACATTTATCTTATTCCAAATTTTCTGCACCACATTATTATTTGTTTAGTGAGATTAATGCAGATAATTTAATTAAATTTAGAAAAAAATTAAATAATAAACTTTCTTCGGAAAAAAAAATATCATTTAATGATATTCTTATAAAGGCAGTAGCTCAATCTTTAAAAAAACATCCTGATATGAATGTATCATGGGACGATGAAAAAATCATAGTACATTCCAATATTCATATTGGAGTAGCTGTAGCTATTTCAGATGGATTAATAGTCCCTGTTATTAAAAATGCAGATCAGAAATCATTATCAGTGATTTCCAAAGAAATTAAAGATAAAGCTTTACGTTCGAAATCAAAAAAAATACAACCAGAAGAAATAGAAAATAGTACTTTTACAATTTCAAATTTAGGAATGTATGATATAGAATCTTTTACTTCTAT
The DNA here is from genome assembly GCF_003573915.1 of Blattabacterium cuenoti STAT. Lineage (GTDB taxonomy): Bacteria > Bacteroidota > Bacteroidia > Flavobacteriales > Blattabacteriaceae > Blattabacterium > Blattabacterium cuenoti_A. The sequence continues at coordinate 548,589 of NZ_AP014608.1, forward strand.
TATTAATACACCTAATACATCTATATTATCTGTAGGGGCTATTGTAGTCCGTCCAGTTGTTAAAAATTATAAAATTGAAATAGGAAACGTTATGAAAATTACATTGTCTTGTGATCATAGAATTATAGATGGGGCTAAAGGTAGTGAATATATTTGTTCCCTTAGAAATTTTTTAGAAGATCCTATTACTATATTATTTTAATTTACTTTATCCTTTATTATTTTTTTTATCCATGATAGAAAAATGGGAAATATAAATATTGAAAAAGTTAATAAAGAAAATATTTTTTCCGAAAAAAGAAATAAAAATAAATTAGGGATGTATTTTTTTGAAAAAAAAATAAGTTTTATTCCCAGAATAATAATTACAATAAAAGATGAATCTTTTAATTCAGGAATTTTTTCCATTAATTGAATAAAAAATTGCGAAATCCATCTTATAGAAAAAATCCCTATACATACACCTAAAAAAACTAATATCAAATTTTCTGATAAAGCAACAGAAGCAAAAATATTATCAATGGAAAAAGCTAAATCCATTATTTCTATAATAAGGATAACTTTCCAAAAGGAATCTTGTTTTTTTTCATTTTTTAAATGAAAAGATTTTTTTTTCACAAAAAAATATTTCAATCCTACAAAAATCAAATATATGCCTCCTAATGGTTTTAACCACCATATTTTTATCAGTTTAGATGCAAATAATAGACATAATCCTCTAAAAAAATAAGCACCAATAATTCCATATTTTATAGCTTTTTTTCTATCTTTTTTTTTAAGATTCAAAATCATAGAAGCTATAATAGCAGCGTTATCTATAGATAAAATACTTTCTATTAAAAATAAATTTCCTATAACAGAAATGGATAAAATAGGATGATAAATAATTTCTGAAATACTTTTTTCAAAATTCATTTTTTTTAAAAACTTTGTGTAGATATGAATTTACTATAAATTTATTTTTTTGAAATTAAAATATTATATTGTGTTTTCCTTGTTCTATAATTTTTCCTTTTTCTAACACAATAATATAATCTGAATTTTTTGCAATAAAAGAAGATAATTTTTTTACTATTACAAGAGATGTTTTATTTTTCATTATTTTATTTAATGCTTTTTGAACAAAAAATTCAGATTCTGCATCTAAAGAAGAGGTTGCTTCATCTAAAATCATGATTGGAGGATTTTTAAATACAGCTCTAGCTATGCTAATTCTTTGTTTTTGACCTAGAGATAATTTATTTCCGTTATATCCTATAATCGTATCATATCCTTTTGGAAGTTTTTTTATAAAACAATGTGCGTTAGCAACTTTAGCCGATTCTATGACAGAATCTATAGATATCTTTTTTTCTAATCCTAATGTTATATTATTCAAAACAGAATCATTAAAAAGAATCGGTTCTTGAGTTACAATTCCCAATAGTTTTCTATAATTTTTAATTTTTAAAGATTGAATATTGGTTCCATCTATAGTAATTTTTCCAGATGTTACATTATAAAAATTCAATAATAAATTGGCAATAGTTGATTTTCCGCTACCAGATCTCCCCACTAAAACTACAGTTTTTCCTTTTTTTAAAGAAAAATTTAAATTTCGAATCGAAATAAATTTGTTGTAGGTAAATGATACATTATGAAATACAATTTCATTTTCAAAATGAAAAATAGATTTATATTTAATTTTTTTGTTTAAAATATATTTAGTATTCAATATCTCTACAACACGTTCTGCTGCAGCTTTTCCTTTTTGAATGTTAGATATAGAATTAACTAAACTTTTAGCTGGATTAATAATTTGAAAAAATAAACCTATAAAAGGAAAAAGAATTTCTGGTTCCATTCCTTTATTTTCCAAAAACAGTTTTCCTCCATACCAAATAATTAAAATCATGGTAATTGAACCAAAAAATTCGCTTATAGGAGAAGCTAATTCTTTCTTTCTGTTAACACGAGCAGAAAGGCTTTTTTGATATTCAGATACTCGTTCAAAATTTTTTTGCATTTTATTTTCAGCGCTGAAAATATTTATAATATTAGTAGAATTTAAAGTTTCTTCTATAATAGAAAATAATTTTCCTAATTCATTTTGAGCTCCTCTTGCATCTTTTTTTAAACTATTTCCTATAATAGATAAAAAAATTCCCATTAAAGGAAGTAACAAAAAAGCAAGAAACGTCAGTTTATAACTCATAAAAAATAAAGTTATTAAATGAAAAGTTACCATAATGGGAGAGCTAATTAAATTTGCCAAAGAACTCACTATAGAGATCTCTATCTCATTAACATCATTAGATAATCTAGACATTAAATCTCCATTTCTTTTATTTGAAAAAAAAATTTTGGGTAAGGAAAGTATTTTTTTATGAAAATCATTTCGAATATTTCGAACTATAGAAGTTTTTATTCCTATTAAAAAATATTCTGCTAAGTATCTAAAAATATTTCGAATTAAAAAAAGGAAAATAATAAAGATGCAAAATATAGCTAGAGTATTGATTTTTCCATATTTATATGATAAGATTCTTATATAATCATGAAAATATTTAATAATAAAGTTAAAAGATATATTAAAAGAATTAAAAAATGTTGTTTTATTTTTATCTTGAGAAGAAGATTCAAATAAAATACTCAATACAGGTGAAATAGATATGATAGATATAACTGAAAATAAAGAATATAAAAAATTACATGATATATTAATAATATAATGATATTTATAGGGTTTTGAATAAGCTAAAATTTTTTCAAGTGCATTCATCTAATTTTCTTAATCCCAATCTAATTAAAGATAGTTATAAAAAATTTTTTAATCTGTTAATAAAATAATAATTTCACATATAAATTCTATGTTATCTCATTTTATGCAAATCGATATAAAAATAAAATGCGTATAAAAAACTTTTTTACGATTTTTATAACCATAATACTGACAACAATTTGTTTATATTATATATCATATAACATATATTCTGATAATGAGAAAACTTTAAATCTAGGATTAGATTTAAAAGGAGGAACTAGTATGATTTTAGATATTTCTGAAAAAGATTTATTAAAAAAATTTTCTGAAAATTCAAAAAATTTTATTTTTTTAAAAGCGTTAGAAAATGCAGATAAGAAAAAAAAAGAAAATCCAAGTACAGATTATTTATCATTTTTCATTCATTCCTTTAATAAAGAGATAAAAAATAAAAGATTAAATCTTAGTTTATCTTCTCCAAATTTATTTGGAAATAAATCAAATAATGAACATATTGATTCTAATAGTTCTGATTCTGAAGTAGAAAAATTTTTAAGAAAAAAAATAGAATTATCTATAATTTCCATTCAAAATATTTTAAGATCTAGAATAGATAGGTTTGGAATTATTCAACCTAATATTCAAAAAATTAAAAATTCTAATCGAATTTTAATAGAATTATCTGGTATAAAAAATGTAGATAGAATCAAAAATATTTTAGAAAAAAAAGCAGAATTACATTTTTTCGAAACTTATAGTTTTCAAGAAGTTATTTCATACTTTAATACAATAAAAAAATTGTATGGAGAAAAACACAATAAAATAAAAAAATCTTTTATAGATTTATTGAATTTTCCTCTTATTAAGAATTCCAATTCAGTTGGATTAGTTCATATTAAATATAAAAAAATTATTTCCGATTTTTTAAATTCTTCAGAAACTATAAATTATTTACCATATCACTTACATAATGTAAAATTTTTTTGGGGAGCAAAAAATTTGGATAATTTTTTTCAATTATTCGCTATAAAAATTAATGATGAAGAGACTTCTTCTTCATTGAACGGAGATATGGTAACCCATGCTTATAAAACTTTTGATTCTTTAAATGAGAAGGCTATAATAAATATAAAAATGAATCAAGAAGGAACTAAAAAATGGAAAATATTTACAGAGAAAAATGTGGGAAAAAGTATTGCTATTGTCCTTGATAATTTAGTTTATGCAATTCCTATAGTACAATCAGTTATTCCAAATGGAATATCTCAAATATATGGGGATTTTTCAATACAAGAATCTAATGATTTGATCAATGTATTAAATACAGGAGAACTCCCTACTTCTGTAAGAATTATTCAAACTGACATGATAGGCCCTTATTTGGGAAAAGAATCTATTAAAAAAGGAATTTTATCTTTTTTCATTGCTTTATTTTTTATATTTATTTGGATGTTTTTTTACTATTCAATTCCAGGAATATATGCTAATATTGTTTTGTTTTTTAATATAATATTCATTTTTGGTATTCTTATTTCTATAAATACAGTATTGACTTTTCCTGGTATTGCAGGAATTATCCTTACACTAGCAATGTCCATGGATGCTAATATTCTTATTTATGAACAAATTAAAGAAAACATAAAAAAAAATAAAGAAAATAAATTAATATCTATTAATAATAGTTATACCTTACAAGGCGCTTTATCATCTATTATAGATGGACAAATTACAACTTTGTTATGTGGAATCATTTTATTTTATTTCGGAATAGGACCAATACGTGGTTTTTCTACTACCTTAATTATTGGAATTTTGGTATCTATGTTTACTTCTATTTGTTTAGGAAGATTATTCTTGGAATGGCATTTAAAAAAATATAAAAAAATTTTTTTTGAAAAAAAATTTTTTGTTTTGAATTTTATTCAAAATATAAAATATGATTTTTTATCTAAAAGAAAATGGAGTTATATCATCTCTTGTCTTCTTATAATTATTAGTATACTTTCTTTTTTTTTAAAGGGATTTAATCTAGGATTAGATTTTGTTGGAGGCCGTTCTTATGTGATTCTTTTTGATCGTAAAATGGTCCCTGAAAAAATTTCAGAAATTTTATCAAAAACATTTATAGAAAATGGAAAACCTTCTTTTCCTAGGGTACAAACATTTGGAGATGAAAATCAACTTAAAATTGTAACAAAATATAAAATATGGGAAGAAAATAACAAAACAGACGAAATAATTTTAAAAAAAATGTTTTTTGCTTTAAAAACTTTTCTTCCTATAAATTTTGAAGATTTTAAAAATATAAAAAAAAATAAATCATTAGGTATTTTATCTATTGAAAAAATAGGACCTACAGTAGCTGTAGATATAACTCGTAAAGCTTTTATTTCTATAATAATTTCTTTTATAGCTATTTTTGCATATGTTTTTATGAGATTCAAAAAATGGCAATTTGGATTAGGTGCAATAATATCTTTAGTTCATGATTCAATTATCGTACTTGGCTTTTTTTCTTTTTTTCATGAAAAAATTCCTATTCTAGAAATAGATCAAACTTTTATAGCTTCCTTATTAACGATTATAGGATATTCTATAAATGACACTGTAATAGTTTATGATAAAATTAGAAAAATATCAAAAAAAACATTATTTATAACAAAAAAAATTATTAATCAAGGAATTTGTAATTCTCTTACTAGAACTATTAATACTTCTTTAATCACTTTATTAGTAATTTCTATTATTTTTTTATTTGGAGGAAAAATTCTTCATAGTTTTATGTTATCTTTATTTATTGGAATCAGCATTGGAACTTATTCCTCTATATTTATAGCTCCATCTATAATATATGATTGTTTTAATAAAAAAAATATAAAAAAATGAAAAATTTCTTATTTATTAGTATAGAAGAAAGTTTTTTTATCATTTTTATAGCTATACTAGTTTTTGGTCCTAAAAAAATTCCAGATATAGCTCGCGGATTAGGAGAAGGAATTCGATATTTAAAAAATGCAAAAACAAAAATTAAAAATGAAATTTTTAAAAAAAATATTAATCGATCTATAAAAAAAAATTTTGGCAATAAAGAACATGATAAAAAAATAAAAAAACATCTTCCACCTTATTCTATTAAACGATAGAATTAATTTTTTCTATAATCTTTAATGTTAGATTTTTCAATTAACACATTTCCTATTTTTTCTAAAATATTTTTTCTTAAGTTATTGTTTGAAGATTCAATTTCGGAAGAAAAATAAGAACGTTTTTTATATGTATTAAAACGTTTTAATGTTCTTATAAAAAAAACTCCTTTTTCTCCTAATATTGGTTTAGAAGTTTCATATAATTTTGAAGAAAAAGCGCATCCTACTACTTTAGGTTCTTTAAAATTATCAATCATATTTTTATGAAAATTGATTTTATAAGATTTATTTATTTTTTTAGAAAAAAGAAATGCTATTTTCTCTAAATCCAGATGTTTACTTCTTACGATATTTGACAAATATCGATTTATTTTTATATTAATAAGAAAAGGAATTAAATAATTTTTTATTTTTTCAATAGGATACCCTCTTTTTTGAATTTTAGATAAAAAAACCATAATATAATCTTTATTGGTAGTTTGAAAAATTTTTATATCCCCTTTTTTTCTATTTTTTTCATAAGACCAATTTATAATTTCTTTATCCAATTCAGTATTCAAATCTTGAATATTCCATTGATAATTTTTTATTTCTTTTAAAAAGATAGTTTCATACCTTTTTCTCCTTGCGTTATTAATAAATGTATTAAGACTTGAATTTTTATTTTCTTTCATGAATTTAAGAATTTCTTGATACAGGATTTCTTCTGTTTTTTTTGATGGAGTAAGTGTTTTTATTATTATAGAAAATTGATAAACAGGTTTTATATCCTTTGTTGCGTCAATTCTAATAATATGGTATCCAAATTTAGTTTCAGTTAAACCTATTGTTCCTTTTTTATTTTTTAAAGAAAAAAAATCAAAATATTTTTTTTCTTTAAAGGTATCATTTTGTTCCTCATATTTAATCCATCCTAAATTTCCTTTATTTTTTTTTGCATTGATAACATCATCTGATTTTTCCATAACCAAAGAATCGAACTTTTTAGGGTTTTTTACAACAATATCATATATTGTTTTTGCCATATTTTCTGCTTTTTTTTTAGTTCTATTATTGGAGAAACGGATAGAATTTTTATGAGAAATTAATATATGACTAGATAAAACGGAATTATATATCATTTTTTTTCCACTAAGTTTAGCCATGATGTATGTGTTGTTTTCTTTAATAGGACCAAACATGTCTCCTACATGATTTTTTTTTTCTAAAAAATATTGTAAAACAATAGGAAGATTTTTTTTTAGATAAAAACTAGAATCAAAAGGTTTTTCAGATTGATTAGAAACAATTATAGAATTATGATTAGAATTTTTAAATTTATTAAATAATTTTTTTATTTTTAAATCCATATTTTTTTCATCATCTAATGATGGAAAAGAACGGAAAAATATAAAACTAAGATTTCTTAAATTTTCTTTTTTATAAAGAAATTTATTTTTTTTGATAAAATCATAAATTTCATAGTTTTTTATAAGATCATATTTTTTTTCTATTTCTGAATAAGGAATAAATATATAATCAATTATAGAAAATGAATTTTTATCTCTATAATTTAATAGAGCTTCTATAAAAGATGTATTTAAGCCATACATCAACATTTCCACATACTTTCTTGAAACTATTTTTTTTGGAATGCTATTTTTTTCATAAGCCCAAATATTTTTTTCTTCTTCTATTTGAGGGTTCGAATTTGAAGAAATTTTTTCCAAATTTTTTAAATATAATTTAAATTTTTCCATATTCATTTTTCCTTCTTCATCTTGAAAATCAATTATCTTACTATATATTGATTGCTTTTCTATTGCTTTCCAGAAATCTTCTTTTGTGCTTTGTATTCCTAATTTTTTAGCTTGTTGATTCAGTACTTTTTCATGAATTAATAATTTCCAAGCATCATTTTTCAAATAATGATCAGGTACATTTTCACGAAAATGTTTTAAAAATTGAAAACAATCTAAGTATTCTTTTAAAGAAATATTTTCTCTATTTACTTTTCCAATAACAGAGGAATTTTTAGTAAAAAATTTAAGTAAAATATTAGGATCTAATATGAAAAATAGCAAAGATATACTTATAAAAAATAAAACTAACCATGTATTTTTTCTGATTTTTTCTAAAAAACTCATTTTAAAAATTTTTTTTAAGAAAAACTTCTTCTATTTTATTTTTGGATACTTTTTTAATTTCAATATTAAAATTTCTATTTATGACAATTTTATCTCCATGTTTTGGAATATCTCCTGTATAAGTTACAATCAATCCACCTAAAGTTTCATATTTATCAGATTTAGGAAGATTTAAATTATATTTGGCATTAATAAAATCAATTTCTAAACGTGCAGAAAATAAAAATTCATAATCATTTAATTTATTATCCAGTAATAAATTTTCATCATGTTCATCTTTTATATCTCCAATAAATTCTTCTAAAATATCTTCTATAGTTATCATTCCTGCAGTTCCTCCGTATTCATCTAAAACAATAGCAATACTTCTTTTTTTTTTAATTAAAAGATCCATAATTTCTTTAACAGGAGTTGTTACGTAAACTAATTCTACTGATCTAATTATAGATTCAATATTTTTTGGTTTTTTCAATAATTCTAAATAATGAATATAACCAATAATGTTATCTATATTATTTTTATAAATAACTATTTTAGATAAACCACTTTCAGTAAAAAGATTTCGGATTCTATCTATAGAAGAAATAACTAGATTATAAGAAACTATTTCTTTTCTAGGAACCATACATTCTCGTGCTTTTTTTTCATAAAAATTTAGAGCTTTATGAAAAATTTCAACTTCTATAAATTCTTTTTCTTTTGCATTTTTTTCTATATTTTCTGACAAAAAACAAATCAAATCTTCTTTATCAAAAATTTTTTTTTGATCATTTTCTTGTTCTCCTAAAATTTTTAAAAAAACATTAGAAATACAAATAATAGAATTTGTAATAGGATAAAATATTTTATATATCACATATGTAGGGATGATCAATAAACTCAATAGTTCATTTGAATAGACACTAAATATTAATTTTGGAATAAATTCTCCAATAATCAAAATAATAGTAGCAGAAAAAACTGTCTCTATGAAAATTATCCATAAAGAATTATCAAAAAAATCTTTTGGAAAAAGATTCAAAAATAATTTCCCCATATAAATTCCATATATAACTAAAGATATGGTATTTCCAATTAGCATTGTTGTGATAAATTTTTTTGAATTATTAATACTTTTTGAAAGTATTTTCGAATGAAAAGATCCTTTTTTATTTTCCTTTTCTAATTCTATTTGAAACAAACTAGAAGAAATCAGAGCCATTTCCATTCCGGAAAAAAAAGCAGACATAAGTATAGTAAAAAAAACTATACCAATATGAAAAATTATATTATTTAACAGGAAAAGTCCCATTAATATTTTTTAATCTAATTTTTTTTAAGTCCTCAGAAGCTTCTATTCCATTTATTGCATATAATATCATTTTTTTTGAATGAAATATAATTTTTGTATACTTTTTATTAAATATTTTTTTTTTTCTCCTATCCCAAAAAATCTCCTCAGTTTTCAAGCTGACTCCTTTATGACTCATAATTATTATATTTCCTTTAATATGAAAAAACATTTTATCAATTGATTTCACCCAATCTGCACGAAGATAAGTATATTTATTGTACGTATTTTTATCATAAATAAATAAATTCAAACCATTCGGAAATAAAGTGTAAAAAGCATATTCTTTAACAATTGGAGAATAAATGAAAAATTTTAAAAATCCTTTTTCTTTATAAAATAGATTTGTTTTGAAAAAAATTTTTTTAGGGACATCTTCTTTCTTTCCTTCTCTATTTTTTTTTATTATAAAATTCTTATTCATAACACAAGAAAATAGAACAAAAAATAATAAAAAAATATAGTAATGAAATTTATTACTGATTATTTTAATGTACTTTTGTTTTTACATGGTATCTTAGCTCAGTAGGTAGAGCAAAGGACTGAAAATCCTTGTGTCCCCGGTTCGATTCCGGGAGATACCACTAATACTTATTATTACTTATTATTTTAACCCTAATTCTTTTTTTACATCTTCAGTAATGTCCTCTCCTTTATTTACTAAAATTCCTTTTCCAGGACTACAATCATCAACTCTCATAATATTTTTATCTTTATCTATTACTTTATAAATGGCTTTTTCTATTTTTTTATATATAGGATTTAATAATTCGTTTTGCTTTTTCGTTAAATCATCTGAAGCTGTTTTTTGATAGGCATGAGCTCTTGCCTGTAAAAATACTAGTTCCTTTTTAAGAACTGGATTTCTATTTTTTTTAAATTTTTCTGCTTTTATATGAAATTCTTTTGCTAATTTATCTAAAATAGTTTCATGAACTTTACTAATTCTATTCAATTCTTTTTGAACAACAGAAAATTCTGTAATTTTTTCTATCAAAGCCGTGCTATTAAGACAAACTATTTTATTAGGACATTCCCTAGAATATAAAAAATGGTTTCCAAATAAAAATAGAAATAAAATAAAATAAAAAATTGTATTTTTTTTCATATAAGTTTTATGTTTTTATTTTTAATATTATTAAATTACAAATCTTTTCCTATTATAAAATGTGTATTCCATTTTGATTTTTTTAAACCATGAACGATATCTTGATTTATCGGATATCCAAAATCTATCCCTAAAAAACCTATTGGAGGAAAAAATAAACGAAATCCAAATCCAAAAGATTTATTCAAAATCAATGGATTAAAATTTTTATAAGAATCACTAATATTTCCTCCTTCTATAAAACAAGTTGTCCAAAATTTTAACTTTGGGAAGTTCTTAATTAAATAACGAATCTCTATAAGAAATTTATTATAAATTATTCCTCCATTGTTAAAAATAGGGTCTTTAGAAGAATAACCTCTTAGTGGAATATGATCTTTATCATATAATTTTGATCCTAATGAATTACTATTTGATCCACCCATATAAAATTTTTGAAACGAAAATAATTCTTTCGAATTATTATATTTTCCTAAATAACCTAATTCTCCTCCTGTTTTCAATATTATATTATCCATAATTTTCCGATACCAATAGAAAATGAATTTTAATTTAAAATATTCTATCCATTTCTTATGATTTTCAATTATTATGGAATATGGAGGAGTAAATATACCATTCAACTCCATATTTGATCCTTGAAGTGGAAAAATCATGGGAATTACTGAATTTCTATGCAATGAAATTAAATAACTTAGGTTATTAAAATTTCGTTTCTGATCTAAATCAGAAGGTTTTTCCTTTTTATAAATAAATTTTTCATAATCTATAGATGTTGAAATTTTAGAAAAAGGATCTAAAAAAGTTAAAAATTTATTTAAATAAATAGAAAAACCTATTTTTTTTAAAAATTGTTCTTCTTCATCTGATATTTTAGTATTATTATCTACTTTAGATAAAAAATCTAAACTTTCTTCGTTTTTTATTTTTTTTATAGAATATTGACTTTTTAAAGTAAAAGAAGTAGGGTTTTTTTTTTCTATCCAAGGTTCTGTAAAAGAAAAACCATAAGATGTAAAATCTTTTCCTAACTGACTATGAATAGTTAATTTTTGTCCATCTCCTTGAGGAAAAATAGGGTTCCATAAGTTCCATTTATTATTAAAAATATTTTGAACAGAAAAATTTCCAAAATTAAATTTAAAATTTCCGATAATTTTCCTAAAATCTTTTCCTCCAAATCCTAAATGAAATTGAAATTCATTAGTATTTTTTTCTGATACATGCCATTCTAAATCTAGAAATCCATTTCTTTCATTTGGTTTGATTTTATAATATACTTTTTCAAAAAGATTTAGATTCTCTAAACTCATTAAATTAGAATTTAGTTTTTCAATAGAAAAAAGATCTCCCGGATAAATTTTTAATTCTCTTCTAATAACATGGTCTTTAGTTATAGAATTTCCTAATATGAAAACTTTATTTACATATACAGGCTGATTTTCTTTTATTTGAATTTCCAAATCTATTTTATTAGAAATAATCCTTTTTTCTATAAAAGAAATATTAATAAGTAAATACCCCAAATTTAAATAAGCATATAAAATACTATCAGGATAAGAAGAGTCTAAAATATTCTTTTTTATTCCAATTTGATTATAGATTTCTCCCTTTTTATAAAAAATTTTTTTATTTAATAAATCTGTTTCTAGTTTTTTATTCCCTAATATATAAATATTTCCTAAATAATACTTTTTTCCTTCTATGATTTTTATTTTTATTCCATAATTTCCGGATTTTTTTTTCCATATAGAATCCAAATCTACTTGAACATCAATAAATCCCATGGATTTATATCGATTTATAATATTTTTTAAATCTTTTTTTATATTTTCTTGAACAAAAAAAGATTTTTTAATTATAGAAAAAAATTTATTAGGAGTTTTACTAATCATTAAATTAAGCAATTCCTTATCTTGAATAGATTGATTACCATCAAATAATATTTCTTCTATTTCAATTTTTTTTCCTTTATCTGTATATAAATAAAGTACATTTTTATTTTTCTCGTTCTTATTAATTTCGCTTATTACATTAATCTTATGATATCCTTTTTTGACATAATATTCTTGAATCTCATTTTTTATAGTTTGTAACAATTCACCAGAAATCTTATCTCCAATTTTTATGTTTTTTATAGTAGGAAATTTATTTTTTTCAATTCCTTCTATTTTTATTTCATGAATTTCTTCTAAATCTTCCAATTCAAAAAATAAGTCAATTTCATTTTTATTTACATTTTTTTTGTAAATAGATATTTTTCTAAAAAAATTACTTTTCCACAATTTTTTTATAGCATAATCTGTTTTAATTCCATAATTATCAACGGAATCTCCAGGATAAATACCTGATAATTCAGAAATAAAACGACTATCGTATTTTGTTTTTCCTATGATATATATTTTTCTTACAATAAAAAAAATATTTTTACTTTTTTTTGTGATAGAAAGATCTTCATTTTCATTGTTTTCATTGTTAACAGAAAATGAGTATGCTTTTTGTATTTGTAATTGTATTATTATTATCAATAATAAAAAAATGCTATTTTTAACAATATTTTTTTTCATGAATACAAAAAAATTATTTTACGTTTCCAAAACGACGTTTTCTTTTTTGATAATTTATTATAGCTTCGAAAAAATCTTTCTTTCTAAAATCAGGCCACAAAATATTTGTAAAATATAACTCTGCATAAGCAGATTGCCAAAGTAAAAAATTGCTAATACGTTGTTCTCCGCTTGTTCTAATAATTAAATCTACATCTGGAAAATCTTTAGTATACAAATGTTTCTGAAAAAAAGAACAATCTATATCTTTTAATAAACAAAAACCATTGCATACTTTTTTCGCAATGTTTTTTGTTGCTCTTAAAATCTCTTTTCTTGCGCTATAACTTAATGCTAAAATTAGTGTAACAGATGTATTATGTTTTGTTTTTTTTTCGAAAAAAAATAATTCTTTTTGAATTTTTTCAGAAAATCTTTCTATTTCACCTATTGTCATGATTTTCACATTTTTTTTATGAATTTCTTCTAAATGAATTTTTAAATTAGTGTGAAATAAATGCATTAATTTATCTATTTCCTGTTTAGGTCTATTCCAATTTTCTATTGAAAATACATATAAAGTTATATAAGGAATTCCTAATTTTTTACATCCATTTATAACGTCTTTTACAGATTGTACAGCACTTTCGTGACCAAATGTTCTTAATTTTCCTCTTTTTTCAGCCCAACGACCATTTCCATCCATAATAATAGCTACGTGGCGCGGAATATTATTGTAATCTATTTTTTTTAATAATTCTTTCATAAAAAATCAGAAATACATCTTTTTTTTTACAAAGATATGATAGATTTTTTACATTTAATTTCGTTGATCCATTCCCCATAAAAGTTTTTCTCTCAATGTTTTATAATATGTATTTTTTTTTTCTTGAATAAGATATATATAAAATGGTGCTTTTTGTATGTATAATTCATTTTCCTGATCTAAAGAAGTTAGTCTTGTATCCATAGATAAGGAATAAGATTTTACACGACTATGTATTTTTAAATAAACTTTTTGATGATCCGATATAATTAATGGACGTGAAAATAAATTATGTGGAGATATAGGTGTCAAAACAAAATTTTTATTTTCAGGACTAATAATAGGCCCTCCACAACTTAAAGAATAACCAGTAGATCCAGTTGGAGTAGAAATAATCAAACCATCCGCCCAATAAGAAGTTAAAAATTCATTATCTATATAAGCGTCTATAGTAATCATAGAAACCATTTCTTTTCTAAGAACAACGATTTCATTTAATGCATAATTAAAAAAATTATGATGATTCGTTACAGAAGTTTTTAACGACAATAAACTTCTTGGCATTATATGAAGTTTTTTATTAAAAATTTGATCTATTTTTTTTATAAAAACATTTTTATTAAAAGTAGCTAAAAAACCTAAATTTCCTGTATTAACTCCAATTATAGGAATACCAGAATCTCTAATTAATGTAATAGCAGATAAAATAGTTCCATCTCCTCCAAAAGTAAACATTAAATTGAAATTTTTAGTTTTTAATTCTCTATAATGAGAAAAAATAGGAAAATCTAAATTTTTAAATTCTCCAAAAGAAGACAAAATATGAAAAAATGATTTTTCGATGTATATTTCTATGGAATGACTAGAAGCATAGCCTATGAACTGATTCAAATATGGGATATTTTTTTTACAATATTTTTGTCCATATATGGCTATTTTCATTTTAAAAATTTGTAGATTTGACAAAATCTAACCAAATATATATAAATTATGTTTAATGATAATTAAGTTTTTTTTTAATTAAATTATTTTACAAAAAAACATAATTGAAAAAATCTTTTTTTTCTGCAAAAGTTTTGTTATTTGGGGAATATGGAATTTTGAAAAATTCAAGTGGACTTTCTATTCCTTATAACATTTATAATGGAACTTTAAAAATTCATTCTGAATTTAACCGAGATATTTTATATTCCAATTATGAAATCAAAAAATTTTATAATTTTTTATCTATTTTAGAAAAAAAAAAAATAAATTCAATAAAATTAGATTTAAATAAATTATCTCAGGATATACAAAAGGGTATGTTTTTTTATTCAAACATACCTATAGGATATGGTTTAGGAAGTTCTGGAGCGTTAGTTGCTGCTATTTATGATAAATATAAAAAAGATAAATTAAAAGGATGTTTGAAAAACAACATTTTAATATTAAAAAAAATATTTAGTCAAATGGAATCTTTTTTTCATGGTAAAAGTTCTGGAATAGATCCTTTAATTTGTTATTTAAATAAACCTTTACTCATTCGATCCAAAACTGATATTTCTATAATCAGAATTCCAAAAAAAGATCAAGGAAAAAGAGCTGTTTTTTTATTAAATTCAGAAACTCCTAGCAAAACTAATTTTATGATTCAATTTTTTTTTAGAAAACTAAAACAAGATAAATTCAAAAAAATTTTTTTCATAGAGTTTATGAACTATAATGAAAAATGTATTAAATTTTTTTTAAAAGAAGATTTTGATAAATTTTTAAAAAATGTTAAATCTTTATCTACTTGGGTTTTAAAACATTTTCGTCCTATGATTTCTGATAAATTATTGAAAATATGGGAGAATGGATTATTTAATAATATTTATTATTTAAAATTGTGTGGTTCTGGAGGAGGGGGGTTTTTTTTAGGTTTCACTCCAAATTATGACTTATCCAGAAAAGAATTGAAAAAATATGCCATAGAAGTACTTTTTCGTTTTTAATTTATTTGTTTTTTATGCATCATAATAAAATTAGATTAAATCATTATTTATCCAACGCAGGAATTTCTTCCAGAAGAAAAGCGGATAAACTTATTCAATCTGGAGCAATAGAAGTAAATGGGAAACCTGTTTTTAAATTAGGAACCATCATTCATACAAATGACATTGTTAAATTTCATGGATCAAAAATTAAATCCAAAAATAAAATTTATATATTACTCAACAAACCTAAAGGTTTTATTACAACTACAAAAGATCAATTTAATAGAAAAACAGTCATGAATTTAATTCCTTTTTTCTCTGAATATAGAATTTTTCCTGTAGGAAGATTAGATTATTCTACTACAGGTGTTTTACTTCTAACAAATGATGGATATATAGCTGAAAAACTTACTCATCCTAAATATCATATAAAAAAAATATATCATGTATCATTAAATAAAAGAATTAGAAATGAGGATTTAGATCAAATAAAAAAAGAAAAAATTTATCTAAAAGAAGGAAAAGTAAAAATTCTTTTTGTAAAAAATAAAAGAAAAGCTAAAAATCAAATAGAAATTGGATTATATATGGGATGGAATCAAATTATTAAACGAATATTTAGAAAATTAAATTATAAAGTTATTCGATTAGATAGAATTAATTTTGGGGGAATTTCTAAAAAAAATCTTAAAATAGGAAACTGGTGTTTTTTAAATAAAAAAGAAATAGAAAATATTATTACTAAATCATAATTTTTTTCATGAAAAAAATAACCATTATTAATGGTCCTAATTTAAATCTTTTAGGAACCAGAGAACCTGAATTGTACGGAAATGAAAATTTTTTAGTTTATCTTAAAAAATTAAAAAAAAAGCTATCTTATGATATAGAAATAATTTATTATCAAAGTAATAGTGAAGGAAAAATTATAGATATTTTACACTCTGTAGGAGTTAAATCAGATGGAATAATTATAAATGCAGGTGCTTATACTCATACTTCTATAGGAATTGCTGATGCTATAAAATCTATTTCTTCTCCTGTTATAGAAGTTCATATCTCCAATATTTATTCCAGAGAATCTTTTAGAAAAAAATCATATCTTTCTCCTGTTTGTAACGGAACAATTTTTGGTTTTGGATTAAAATCTTATGAATTAGGAATAATGAGTTTTTGTTTATAAAAATTTTTGTTTTAAATACATAAGTAGTTTTTATGATTAAAATCGAATTTAGAAAGCCATTTTTCTAATATTTTTATAAATATTTTTGGATGTTCCATCATAGGAACATGTCCACATTTATCTATCCAATGTAATTCTGAATGTGGTAACAGTCTATGAAATTCTTTTGCAACTTCCGGAGGGGTAACATGATCTTGTTTGCCCCAAATTAAACATATAGGTTGATGAATTACAGATAAATCTTTGGACATATTGTTTTTCATAGAACTTTTGGCAATATATAATGTTTTAATTCCTTTTTTTTTATCGTTTACAATATGAAAAACTTCATCTACTAATTTTTTTGTAGCTATATCAGGATTATAGAATACTTCTTGTGATTTTTTCCTGATATATTCATAATTTTCTCTTTTAGGAAAAGCATCTCCAAAAGCTTTTTCGAATAAACCAGAACTTCCTGTTAAAACTAAAGAGTGAACTAAATCTATCTTTTTTTTTGCTATAATTAAAGCAATGTGTCCTCCAATAGAATTTCCTATTAAAGTCGCTTTTTTAATCCCTATTTCTATTAAAAATTGGGTTATATATTTAGATATATTAAAAATATTAGTTAAAAACAATGGCATATTATAAAAAGGTAATGAGGGAATAATAACTTGATATCCCTTTTTTGGAAAAAAATCAAAAATAGCTTTAAAGTTACTTAACCCTCCCATTAATCCATGAAGTAAAATTAAAGGATGACCTTTTCCTTTTTTTATGTGAGGAAATTTTTTTTTTTTATTTTCAATAATATGAAACATAATATCATGATTATTTTATTTTTGATCTGTTTTAAAATTTATTTTATATTGTCTTTGAACAATAAAATAAGCTTCTTTAGCTGCCATTTCTTCTGATTTTTTTTTCGAAGAACCTGTTCCTTGAGTTTGAATTCCACATTCTGATATTGTAAATTCAGATAAATAAATAATTTTTCTTTGATTTTGATCTTCTCTAAAAGTTTTGAAATTTATAAAAAATTTATTTTTTTGAGACCATTCTAGAATCCATACTTTATAACTGAATATTTCATTTTGCAACTTTTCAATATTTACATGAGGATGTAATATTTTTTTGTATACAAAATTTTCACATTTTTGATATCCTCCATCTAAAAAAATAAAACCTATTAAAGCTTCAAGTGTATTTCCAAGTATATTTTCAGATATCATAGATTTATCAAAAAAAATATCTGAAATAGTTAATTTTCTAGAAATTTTATTTAGATTTCTTCTACATACGATTTTAGATCGTATCTGAGTTAGCTCTCCTTCTTTTTTTTCAGGAAATTTTTCACACAAAAAATATGATATTATAGAATTTAATATAGCATCTCCTAAAAATTCTAATCTTTGAAAATTAAGAGAATAATTTTGATTGAAATTTCTTTTTTTTGTATAAAAACTATATATAAAAACTTCTTTTAAAAATTTTGTATTTTTTGGACAAAATCCTAATATTTTTATTAAAATTCCAACTAAAACAGAAGAGTCATTTTTTTCAAAAAAAATTCTATTTTCAGATAACATTTATTTTCTTAAATAAAATACAAACATTATGTCCTCCAAAACCAAAAGTATTACATATACTAATTTTTACTTCCTTTTTTATTGCTTTATTTGGTGTTAAATTAATTTTTGGATCGATATTTTTATCTATATGAAATAAATTAATGGTTGGAGGAATAATTCCTTTTTTTAAAGGAAGAATAGAAGCAACAGCTTCTATTGCTCCAGCTGCACCTAATAAATGTCCTGTCATAGATTTTGTAGAATTAATATTAATATTATATATATTTTCATGAAATACTTTTTGTATTGCTTTTATTTCTGCAAGATCTCCTAATTTAGTAGATGTTCCATGAGAATTAATATGATCAACTTCTTTACATCTAACTCCTGCATCTTTAATAGCGGATTTCATAGCTAAAATAATTCCTATTCCTTCTGGATGAGGAGCTGTCATATGATAAGCATCTCCAGACATGCCTACTCCTCCTATTTCTGCATATATATTGGCTCCTCTTTTTTTAGCATGAAGATATTCTTCAAGAACAAGACATCCAGCTCCTTCTCCTAATACAAATCCATCTCTATTTTCGTCAAAAGGACGTGATGCAGTTTGATAATCTACATTTCTTGTAGATAATGCATGTAAAGCATTAAATCCTCCTATTCCACTTTGTGTGATAGCAGCTTCAGATCCTCCAGTAACGATGATGTCGGCTTTTCCCAAACATATTAAATGATAAGCATCTACAATTGCATTAGAAGATGATGCACAAGAAGATACCGTAGCATAATTTGGGCCATGAAATCCATGATTTATAGAAATCAAACCAGCAGTAATATCTATAAGCATTTTTGGAATGAAGAATGGGCTAAATTTAGGATATTTTCCTCCATGTACATAATCGGAAATAGACTCTTCTAAATTTAATAGTCCTCCAATTCCAGATCCCCAAATCACTCCTATTCTTTCTCTCTTTTCTTTTGAAAAATTTATTTTACTATTTTTAATTGCTTCTTCAGAAGCAACAATTCCATATTGTGCACAAGGATCTAATTTTCGTATTTCTTTTTTATTAAAAAAAATACTTGAATCATAATTTTTTAACTCACAAGCAAATTTAGTTTTATATTTTTTAGTATCGAAATAAGTAATAGGAGCACAACCATTTTTTCCATGAACAAGAGAATTCCAATATTCCTCCACAGTATTTCCTATAGGGGTAATAGTCCCAATACCAGTTACTACTACCTTTTTTTTAATTAGTTTCTCCATAATAATATCTATCTATTATTCATACGTAACATAAAAATAATATCTATATAATAATATCTAATTCAGTTTTTATTTTGAATTTTTTTTCTCCATCAAAAGATTTTCTATAGCCTGCACGGCTTCACCTACTGTTGTTATTTTTTCAGCTTTTTCATCTGAAATACTAATATTAAATTCTTTCTCAAACTCCATAATGAGTTCTACTATATCTAGGGAATCTGCTCCTAAATCATTAGTAAAACTCGCATTAGGAGTTATCTCGCTTTCTTCTACACTTAATTTTTCTACAATAAGAGCATTGACTTTAGATGCAATATCAGACATAGATTCATAATTTTTTTATGATACAAAATTAGTAAACTTTTGTAAATCATACATAAATTTGCTTTATACACATACAATAAATAGTACACAATATATGATCTCTTTTTCTATAAAAAAATATGGAATTTTAAATTCTTCATTCAATTGGCAACTGACGCCATATGCGCTACAAAAAATTATTATTCGAAAAAAAATGGGAATAGAAACGAATTCAGGAGTTTTAACTATAAATACAGGTTCTTTCACTGGAAGATCACCAGAAGATCGATTTATTGTAAAAGATAAGATTACAGAACAAAAAATTTGGTGGGATGAAAAAAATAATCAATCTTTTGATTCAGGAAAATTTGATTGTTTATATCAAAAAGTAACCCGATATTTATCGGGAAAAACGATATATGTTCGAGATGGATATCTTTGTTCTGACAAACGTTATCAATTAAATGTTCGTTCGATTAGTGAATATCCATGGTCTGATTTATTTATTCATAATTTATTTTTAAGATTTCAAAAACTGGAAAAAATTTTACCAGATTGGTTATTATTCTGTGCTCCAGGATTTAAAGCAAATCCCATAGAAGATGGAACACGAAATAAAAATTTTTCTATCTTAAATTTTTCTAAAAAAATAATTCTAATTGGAGGATCCGGATATACAGGAGAAATTAAAAAATCTATATTTTCTGTTCTAAATTTTATACTTCCTAATAAAAATGTTTTTCCTATGCATTGTGCCGCAAATGTAGGAATAAAAAAAAAAGATACGGCTATTTTTTTTGGATTATCCGGAACAGGAAAAACTACAATTTCTAATGATATCAATAGAAATTTAGTTGGAGATGATGAACATGGATGGACCTATGATAATATAGTCTTCAACTTTGAAGGAGGATGTTATGCTAAAATATTGGGAATTTCTAGAAAAAATGAGCCAATGATTTATCATGCTATAAAAAAAGGAGCCATGTTGGAAAATGTTTCTTTCAAAAAAAAAACTAGAGAAGTAGATTTTTTAAATGATACTATAACTCAAAATATAAGAATAAGCTATCCCATTTATTTCATAAAAAATATTGAAAAAAAACTATTGTCTTCTAATATAAAAAACATTTTTTTCCTAACATATGATGCTTTTGGAGTTCTTCCGCCTATAGCTAAACTGAATAAAGCACAATCTTACTATTATTTTTTATTAGGATATACATCTAAAGTAGCAGGTACTGAATTGAATATTCAAAACCCAAAATCAACTTTTTCTTTTTGTTTTGGAGCTCCATTTATGCCTTTGCATCCCGTTCAATATACAAAAATGTTTATGAAAAAATTAGAAAATACTGAAATAAATGTCTGGATGGTAAATACAGGATCGATATCAGGAGAAGATTTCTATAGAGAAAGAATTAAACTAGATGATACACGTAGAATAATACAAAATGTTTTAAACGGTTTTTTATTAAAAGTTCCTTATGAGAAATATCCTATTTTTAATTTCAAAATTCCAAAGCATTGTCCAGGAGTATCTTCTAATATTTTGAATCCAAAAAATTCATGGAAAAATGAAAAAATATATAAAAATCAGGTCAAAATACTTGCAAAAAAATTTATTCAACATTTTGATAAATA
This sequence comes from Blattabacterium cuenoti STAT, assembly GCF_003573915.1. Taxonomy (GTDB): domain Bacteria; phylum Bacteroidota; class Bacteroidia; order Flavobacteriales; family Blattabacteriaceae; genus Blattabacterium; species Blattabacterium cuenoti_A. Next base: position 570,265 of record NZ_AP014608.1, read on the forward strand.
TAGAAAATATATAGACAAAAATATTTTATATGGAGAACCTATTTTGGAATAATATATTTTTATTATCTATTATTTATTTTTCCAAGTATTGCTGAATTGATCGTTTAATATATTTTCCTAAAATATCAAATTCTAAATTTACAATATCACCAATTTTCAATTGGTGGAAATTGGTGGTTTCATAAGTATAAGGAAGAATAGAAACGTTAAAAATATATTGATTTTTACATGTTATTATAGTAAGGCTTACTCCATTAATAGCAATAGAACCTTTTTTTACAATTTTATCATTTAATTTTTTTTTAGACTTAAAAAAAAACAACCAACTTCCATTTCTATTTTCAATCTTAATAATTATAGCAATTGTATCTACATGTCCTTGGACTATATGTCCATCTAATCTTTCATGTAATTTTATTCCTCTTTCTAAATTAACTTCATCTTGAATTTTTAAAAAATTTAAATTAGTACATAATAAAGTTTCTTCAGAAGCTATGACTGAATAAGTTTTTTTATTAATGTTTATGATACTTAAACATATTCCATTATGACAAATACTTTGATTGACTTGAATTTCATTATTTTTTGAAAATGGATTATTAAAAGTTATTCGAAGATTGTTTTTCTCATAAATTAATCGATGTACTTTTGTAGTACATTCTATGATTCCAGTAAACATGCTAATTTTTATAATTTTTATCAAATTAATTAAATAAATAATATTTTATTCTATGAATTATAGAAAAAAAAAAATTAAAGTTGGATTTACTACGGGTGATATTAATGGAATAGGAATTGAAATTTTCCTGAAAGTTTGTTGTAAGAAAAAAATTTTAGATTTTTTTACTCCAATATTATTTGGATCACCAAAACTATGTTTTTTTTATAAAAAAATTTTAAATATGGAAATTAATAACATAAGAGAGATTAAAAATTTCAAAGAAGTTGTTGATTATAAAATAAATGTATTCAATATATGGAAAGAAGATATTAAATTTGAATCTATAAAAATCAATCATCCAGAATCAGGAAAATATCCATTTTCATCTTTAAAAACAGCTGTAAAAGCTTTAAAAGAAGGAAAAATAGATGTACTTGTAACAGCTCCTGTTAATAAAAAATCTATGAATTTCAAAAATTTTTCATTTTTTGGACATACTGAATATCTAAAAAACGTTCTAGAGGGAGAACCTTTAATGTTTATGATTCACGATATTTTAAAAATAGCTTTAGTAACTAATCATTTACCCTTAAAAAGGGTGAGTTCAGAGTTGTCTATAAAAAAAATAATAAAATCAATTAAAATTTTACATCAATCTCTTATCATTGATTTTTCTATAGAAAAACCTAAAATTGCGGTTTTAGGATGTAATCCTCATTCAGGTGATAATGGATTAATAGGAAATGAAGAAAAATCAAAAATTAAACCGGCAATTGATAATTTTTTTCAAAAAAAAGGGTGGTTAATTTTTGGTCCTTATCCTTCAGATAGTTTTTTTGGAAATCAAAAATATATAAATTTTGATGGTGTTTTAGCAATGTACCATGATCAAGGATTAATCCCTTTTAAAACCTTAACTTTTAATCAAGGGGTAAATTTTACAGCTGGCCTTTCTCACATACGAACATCTCCTGATCATGGAGTAGCTTATGATATAGCTAAAAAAGGAATAGCCAATGAAAATTCCTTTGAAGAAGCGATTTTTAATGCTATAAAAATATTTAAAAATAGAAAAGAATATATGAAACTCAATTCATCAAAATTATCATAAAATTACAATAATCATATTTTTTTTTACTTGTAAAATTCCACTTTCTATTTTAATTTCTTTTTTTATATTTTTTAATTCTAATTTTAAACTTCCATTCATTAATATGGAAATAAATGGAGCATGATTTTTCAATATTTGAAAATATCCCTGTATTCCAGGAGCTGTAATAGAAATTATATCTCCTTGGTATAAAATTTTATGAAAATTAAGAATTTTTATTCTCATAATAAATTTATTTATGTCGATAACATTTTTTTTCCACTTTCTATAACTTGTTCAATGGTTCCTTTTAAATTAAAAGCCGATTCTGGAATATCATCTAATTCTCCATTTATTATCATATTAAATCCTTTTATAGTATCTTCAATTTTTACAAATTCTCCTTCTATTCCCGTGAATTGTTTTGCTACATGAAACGGTTGAGATAAAAAACGTTGAATACGTCTCGCTCTAGAAACTATTAGTTGGTCTTCTTCACTTAATTCTTCTATTCCAAGAATGGCTATAATATCTTGTAAAGAATTATATTTTTGTAAAATTTCTTTTACTCTTTGTGCACAATTATAATGATTTTCATTTATTATATCTGGAGATAAAATACATGAAGTGGAATCTAAAGGATCTACTGCAGGATAAATTCCTAAAGAAGCGATTTTTCTGGAAAGAACTGTAGTTGCATCTAAGTGTGAAAATGTGATAGCAGGAGCAGGATCGGTTAAATCATCTGCAGGAACATAAACGGCTTGTACTGAAGTAATAGAACCCGTATTTGTAGAAGTAATTCTTTCTTGCATGGCTCCCATTTCAGAAGATAAAGTAGGTTGATATCCTACTGATGAAGGAATTCTTCCTAATAACGCTGAAACTTCTGATCCAGCTTGAGTAAAACGGAATATATTATCTATAAAAAATAAAACATCTTGTCCTTTTTTTTCTTCTGCATATTGATCTCTATAATATTCAGCCAATGTTAATCCGGATAAAGCAACTCTTGCTCTAGCTCCAGGAGATTCATTCATTTGACCAAAAACAAAGACAGCTTTAGATTCCTTCAAAGTTTTTTTATCTACTTTAGAAGTATCCCAATATCCTTTTTTCATAGATTCCATAAAAGATTCACCGTATTTTATAATTCCCGATTCCAGCATTTCTCTTAGTAAATCGTTTCCTTCCCTAGATCTTTCTCCAACTCCTGCAAAAACAGATTTTCCTCCATGATTTTTTGCAACATTGTTGATTAATTCTTGTATCAATACAGTTTTTCCAACTCCTGCTCCACCAAATAATCCAATTTTCCCCCCTTTAGGATAAGGTTCTATTAAATCTATTACTTTAATTCCTGTATACAAAATCTCTGTATTAGTAGATAAATTCACAAACAAAGGAGATTCGTTGTGAATTGGTTTAGTTTTAGATCTATCTATATCTCCTAATCCGTCTATGCAATCTCCTAAAACATTAAAAATTCTACCATTAATAGATTCTCCTATAGGAATACAAATTGGTTTATCTAAAGCATAAACTTCTTGACCTCTTTTTAATCCATCCGTTACTTCCATGGATATACAACGAACATGACGGTCTCCTATATGTTGTTGTACTTCTAATACAACTTTATTTTTGTCATAGGAATGTACTTCTAAAGCATCATAAATCTTAGGAAGATAAGATCCTTCTTTAAAAAAAACATCGATGACTGGTCCTATAATTTTAGTAATAACCCCCCTAAATTTTTTTTTATGCATTATGAAATTCCTTTTTTTTAAATATTGGTACGATTATATTTGCAATTGTAAATGTAAAAGAAAAAAAAGAAAAAATTTTGAAAATTTATTCATTGATTAATGAATTTTCTTCTCTTGATCCATGTGTATTTACGCTTGGAATTTTTGATGGAGTTCATATAGGTCATCAAAAAATTATTAAAAATCTAATTCTTAGATCTAGAAAAAAATATTGTTCTGTTTTGCTCACCTTCCATCCACATCCAAAAGAAATATTAAATACTAATAAAAAATTTTTTTATTTAAATACTCTTTCTGAAAGAATATATAACTTAAAAAAAACAGGAATAGAACACTTGATAGTTCATCCTTTTACTACTAATTTTTCAAAATTAAGAACAAAAGATTTTTTAAAAAAAATTTTACATCCTAAATCTAAAATTAGAAAAATCATTACTGGATATGATTCCATTATTGGAAAAAATAGAGACTCTTCTTACGAAGAATTAAAAAAAATATCTCATAAATATGGAATAAAAGTTTATAAAGTAAATCCTTATAAATTTCAAAAAAAAATAGTAAGTTCTACTCATATACGTGAGTCTCTTTTATTAGGAAATATACAATGGGCGAACCGAGCTTTGGGATATTTTTATACATTATCCGGAAATGTTATAGAAGGAAAAGGAATAGGTAAAATGATTAATTTTCCCACTGCAAATTTACAAATAGATTCTAAAAAACTGATTCCTAAACAAGGGGTTTATGCTGTAAAAATTAATTATTTAAATAACATGTATTTGGGAATGTTAAATATAGGAATAAACCCTACTCTAGAAAAAGAAAATAGAAAAATAAAAATAGAAGTGCATATATTCGATTTTTTCGAAAATATATATGGAAAAAAAATAGATATTTTAATGATTCGTATAATACGTGAAGAAAAAAAATTTAATTCAATACAAGAATTAAAAAAACAGATATGCATGGACAAAATAAATATACAGAAATTTTTTTCTTGTGAAAAAAAAATTAGATAAAATTATTAACTCTATATTAAAAAATTTAAATTATAAAACTGTTTTTATATCAAAAGATTCTAATATTATAGAATATATTAAGAATAAATATAGTTCAAAATTTAGTACCGAAGTTAAATTTTTTACAATAGAGGAATTTTTTGAAATTATTTCTGGACTAAAAATTTTAGACTATCATTCAATATTACTTTATTTTTTTTCTATTTTAAAAAAGGATGATTTTTCTATAGAGGAAAAATCCTACGATTTTTTTGATTGGGGACCTAAAATATTAAATAATTTTCAGAATATGGATTTTAATATGGTCAATGTTGAAGATTTTTTTTCTTCTGTTATTTCTACAGAAAGGATAAATAAGTGGACTCTTGAATTTTTTCCCCAAAAAAAAACTTTTTTTTGGGAAAAAATTCAAGAGTCCTATTATACTTTACAATCTCAACTTTTAAAAAAAGGATTCTCTTATCATGGAATGCTTTTCAAAAAAGCTATCTCTTGTTTAGATTCTTTTTTATCTAAAAATTTAGATACAAAAATTGTATTATTTCTTGTTCAAAATATTGCATTTTTAAATCAATGTGAAAAAATTTTTACCAAAAAAATTATTCAAACAGGATTAGTATACGATTTATGTGCAAAAAATATTTCAATTTTTACTTTAAATTCTTTAAATGAAAAAAATATTTCGAATTCAAAAATACCTTTACAAAATGAAAATTTAAAAATAATTGGTGTTTCAAAAGAAATAGAACAAGTGAAAATTGTAAAGAACATTATATGCAAATTGATAAAAGAAAATCAAAAACCTAATAAAATACTCATAATTCCCGGAGACCAAAATTTGACTATGCCATTGGCATATTCTATAAAAAAATTAGGAATTGGTATATTTTTTAATATAGATTTTCCATTGAATAATATTCCTATTTATTATACTTTTTATTCTATATTCCAACTATTATTAAAAAAAAATAAATTCAAAAAATTTATTAAAAAAGATGTAATCAAAGTTTTATCTAATGGATATATACAAAAATTTTTTTTAAAAAAAAATCTAATTTTAAAAAAGCTAAATATAGAAAATGATTCGGATTTTGTTTTCGACAATACAATAAAAAAATATTTATATAGAAATGACTTGTCGATTATTTTTGAAATCAAAACTAATGATATCAAAATGATTCTTGCAAGTCTTATTAGTTTTATTAGAAAATTTAAAAATTTTTTTTTAAAAAATAGAAAAAAACATTTTTTAGAATTAAATTTTATTTCTAAACTAGAATTTTATATACAAAAATTAAAGATTATAGTTAGAAAAACTAAAAATTTATCTTTAAAGATAAATGATATTTTTAATATATATGAACAATTTTCTCATACAAAAAATATACGATATATACATAAAAATAGAAGAGGATTGTATATTACAGGCTTTACAGATATTTTTTTAGAAAATTTTGATGTTGTGATTATTACTTCTTTTAATGAGGGAGTGATTCCTAGAAATTATAATGATAAAGATTCTTGTTTTATTCCCTTTGAAAAAGAAAAAAAATTACAGAATAATTTTAACGAAAATTTTTATTTTCATCATTTAACGAGAATTGTTCAATTTTCAAAAAAAACATATTTAATATATAAAGATCAACCAGACGAGATTAATTCTGGAGAAAGAAGTCGCTTTATTCATAGAATAGAAATAAATTCCAAAATTCCGATAGAAAAAATAAAAAAACCATTTTTTCCTATAAATTCAAAAAGACTTCCTATTGTAATTAATAAAACTAAATCTATAATTCAATGTTTACATAAACTAATCAATAAAGGATTATCCCCTTCTTCTATTCATTTATATAATTATAATCCTCTTTTATTTTATTATAAGAAAATTCTTAATTTAAAGGATCCAGAAAAAATATCTCACAAAAAAAAAATAGGAAAAATTATTCATAAAATATTAAAAATTTTATATGATCCCATAAAAGAAAATTTGATAACTATTGATTCTATTCATAAAATGAAAAAAAATTATGAATCTATCATAAAAAAAGTTTTTTTAGAAAAAAAAGAAATCATTGAAGGAAATAACATGTTTTTTTATTGTATTATAAAAAATTATGTAAAAAATTTTATTTCATGGGATGAAAAATTTATTAGACATGGACATAAAATTTTTATAAGAGAAATAGAAAAAAAAGCATATGCAATATTAAACATAGGATCAAAAAAAATAAAATTACACGGAATTATAGATCGTATAGATGAATACGATGGAAAGATTCGTATTCTTGATTATAAAATTGGATATTCAAGAATTAAAAAAATCAATATTTCTTTAAAAAATATTGAAAATATTTTTTATGATAAAAATTATGTAAATACCATGCAATTATTAATTTATGTTTATTTATGGTTTCAATCTTCTATCTTTAAAAAAAAGAGTAAAAACAAATCTCCTATCATAGGAATTATTTCTCCAGAAATGAATGGAAATATATTACAAATTCCTATTATAAATATTTTTCCTATTCAAAAAATAGATATTACATATGAAGATTATAAAATAAACGTTCTACCATTTCTTAAAAAAAGAATTTTTGATCTTCTAGATCCTAATATTCCAATTATAGAAAAAATTTATTGATGAATAATATATTTTTTTATATAATCTCCTACCTCTTCAGTAGTAGAGGATAACTTTGAATCGATAATATCTGGTGTACAGATTTCTTTTTCAATAGAATCTTTTACAGCTTCTTCTAAAAGATTTTTTTCCCTATACATACCAAAATATTCTAACATCATAGAACCTGAAAGAATACAACCCAAGGGGTTTGCAATATTTTTTCCTTCTGCTTGAGGATAAGATCCATGTATAGGTTCAAACATAGATTTATCATCTCCTATAGATGCCGAAGGAAGCAAACCTAAAGAACTTGTTAAAACACTTGATTCTTCCGAAAGAATATCTCCAAACATATTATCCGTTAATATGATATCAAATTTTTTAGGATTCATAATAATTTGCATAGATGCATTATCTATATATAAAAAATCTAAATCAATACTTGGATAATCTAATGAAATTTTTTTAATAACTTCTCTCCATAATCTAGATGTTTCTAATACATTAGCTTTATCCACTAATGTTACTTTTTTTTTACGAAAAAGAGCAGCTTTAAAAGCTTTTTCTCCAATTTTTTCAATTTCTTTTTTAGAATAAATACAATGATCATAAGCTTTATCTCCATTTTTATAACGACCTTTTTCTCCAAAATAAACGCCTCCCGTTAATTCACGATATATAATAAAATCAACATTATTTAATAATTCCTTCTTTATAGGAGATTTATCTAGTTTAGGAAAGATGGATATAGGACGAATGTTACAATATAAATTCATTTTTTTTCTTAGTTTTAATAATCCATCTTCAGGTCTCATTCCCTTTGGATTATGATCATATTTAGGATCTCCTATACAACCAAATAAAACAGCATCTGCTTTTAAACAATGATTTATGGTTTCTTCTGGCATAGGATCTCCAAATTTTTCTATAGCTTTAGATCCAGCTAATAAATTTTTATAATGAAATTTATGCCCATATTTTTTGGCTATAGAATTTAATACTTTTATGGTTTGTTTGATCACTTCAGGACCTATACCATCTCCTTCTATTATAGAAATACTTTTTATCATATTAAAAAAAATTTCCTATTTTTTTCAAAATTTTTTACATCATCTTTAATAGAAATTAAAAAATCTATATCATCAGATCCATTAATAAAACAATTTTTTTTATATGGATGGATATAGAATTTTTCTAATTCTCCTGTTTTTAGGTTTATTACCTTTTGATTAATTAAATCAACTTTTATCCTGGTTTTAGGATCGTTTTCAACTGTATAAAATAATTTTTTTAAAAAACATTCGGGTACTTCTACAGTTAGTAATCCATTGTTTAATGCGTTTTCTTTAAAAATATCAGCAAAAAAACTAGATATGATTACCCTAAATCCATAATCAAAAATAGCCCATACAGCATGTTCACGACTAGACCCACAACCAAAATTTTTTCCTGATAAAAGAATTTTTCCATGAAAATTAGAATTATTTAATATAAATTTTTTATTTAAGGATCCATCTTTTTGATGACGCCAATCCATAAAAATATTTTTTACACATTCTTCACGTCTAATCTCTTTTAAAAAACGAGAAGGTATAATTTGATCCGTATCTACATCTTCTATAGGTAATGGAATAGCCTGACTAATTAGCATCGTAAATTTTTTCATGAATATATTTATTAATATCTACAATTTTACCTTTAATAGCTATAATAGCTGCAGTTAAGGGACTAACAAGTAAAGTACGAGATCCCGTCCCTTGTCTTCCTTCAAAATTCCTATTAGATGTAGAAACGCAATATTCTCCTGAAGGAATTTTATCTTCATTCATTCCTAAACAAGCAGAACATCCTGGTTGACGAAAATCAAATCCAGAGTCTTTAAAAATCTTATCTAATCCTTCTTTTTCAGCTTGTTTAACAACTTGATTTGATCCAGGAACAATCATTACTTGTACATGATCCGCTTTTTTTTTTCCTTTTATTATAGATGCTACTAATCTTAAATCTTCTATTCTAGAATTAGTACAACTCCCTATAAAAATGTAATTTATCATTTTTCCTATCAAAGATTCACCTATTGATAACCCCATATAATATATAGATTTATGATCTATATTTATTTTAGGAATTTTCTCATATATCTTAATTGCCGTTCCAGGGTTTGTTCCATATGTTATCATAGGTTCAATATCTTCAGCATCTAATACATATTCTTGATCAAATACTGTATTATTATCGGTTTTTAAAGTTTTCCAATATTCTATGATTTTTTTTTTTTTTATTTTTTCCAATGTTTGGAACATCTTTCTTTTTCTTACATAATCAAAAGTAATTTTATCTGGAGCGATTAATCCACCTTTTGCTCCCATTTCAATACTCATATTACAAATTGTCATTCTTCCTTCCATACTCATTTTTTTAATAGTGGTACCTGTATATTCTATAAAAAAACCAACTCCAGCATTCACTCCTAATTTTGATATGATATACAAAATTGCATCTTTTGGAGTTACTCCTTTTTTTAAATATCCATTTAATTGAATTTTCATTTGTTTAGGTTTAGATAACAATAAACATTGACTAGCCATAACCATGGTAATTTGACTGGTTCCAATTCCAAATGCTATGCTGCCAAAAGCACCATGAGTAGAAGTATGACTATCTCCACAAACTATGGTCATTCCAGGTAAAGTATAACCTAATTCAGGACCAATTACATGAACTATTCCATTATTTTTATTTCCTAATCCATATAATTTGATTCCATATTTATTGCAATTATCTGTTAATAAGTTAATTTGTCTTCTAGATAAAGAATCCGAAATAGGCAAATGTTGATTAATTGTAGGAACGTTATGATCCACTGTTGCTATGATTTGATTAGGGTTAAAAATAGATAAATTTCTTTTTTTTAACTCTGAAAATGCTTGTGAACTAGTTACTTCATGTATATAATGTCTATCTACATAAAGAACATATATTTCATTTTCTAGTTTTTTAATAATATGTTCTTCCCAAATTTTATCAAATAATGATTTTGCCATCGTTATAGAACGTTAATTATTCTATTATTTTTCGTGTTATGATTTTTATTCAAAATTTTATTATTATTTATTTCATTACTGTTTAAATTAGCTTTTTCTAATATTGCTTTTAATTCCATATCAGTAATTTCTTTATTTTCATCTGCATACTTTATAAAAATGGAATAAACTAAATCCAAAAAATTTTTTTTCAAGAAGAATCCCAATTTTTTATATCGATAATCTAAAGCGGCTCTTCCACTTCTAGCTGTAAGGATTATTGATGATTGATCTATTCCAATATCTTTTGGATTAATACTCTCATAAGTTTCTCTTTTTTTTATGATTCCATCTTGATGGATTCCAGAAGAATGAGAAAAAGCATTAATTCCTACTATAGCTTTATTGAATTGTACTTTCATTCCCGTACATTTTGATACCAAATGACTTGCAGAAGAAATCAATTTTGTATTAATTTTAGTAAATAAATTTAAATGGGGTTTTTGTTTAATAATCATAACAATTTCTTCTAGAGAAGTATTTCCTGCTCTTTCTCCAATTCCATTAATTGTACATTCTACTTGTTTCGCTCCATTCGTAATGCCAGCTAATGAATTAGCTGTAGCTAGTCCTAAATCATTATGACAATGAGTTGATAATATAATTTTATGAATTCCTTTTACATTTTCTTTTAAAAAACGTATTTTATATCCATATTCTTCTGGTAAACAATATCCTGTAGTATCAGGAACATTAATAACTGTTGCTCCATATTTGATTACATTTTCACAAATTTTTGCTAAAAATTCATTTTCTGTACGTCCTGCATCTTCTGCATAAAACTCTACATCTTCTACATATTTTTTTGCATGTTTCACAGCATAAATCGCTCTTTCTATAATTTTTTCCGGAGTGCTATTAAATTTATAGCGAATATGATAATAAGAAGTTCCTATTCCAGTATGAATTCTCGGAAATTTAGCATATTTTAATGCTAACCCTGCAATTTCTATATCTTTTTCTACGGCCCTAGATAAGGCGCAAATTATTGTATTTGAAACTGATTTACAAATTTTTTGAACAGATTGATAGTCTCCTGGACTTGAAATAGGAAAACCAGCTTCAATCACATCTACTCCTAAATATTCTAACTTTTTAGCAATTTTTACTTTATCTTTAGTGTTCAATTTACACCCTGGAACCTGTTCTCCATCTCGCAAAGTCGTATCAAAAATATGTATTCTATTTTTTTCCATATTATTGGATAATTTTCATCAAAACTATTTTTTTTCAAAAAAAAATAGAAATAATTTATTGTAATATTTACAATACCTAATTAATAAAATTAATTTATATATTTCTATTAATCAAGTTAAATATCATTATAAAATTACAATGTCTAATTCTAAATCAGATCATCTTTTTTTATTAATTCAAACTTTATCAAAATCTGAAAAAAGAAATTTTATACTTTATTCAAATCGAATAAAAAAAAATAAACATACTAAGTTTATGAAATTATTCGAAATCATGAGAAAAATGAATTTTTATGACGAAAAAAAAATATTAAAAAATGTTCCCATTAAAAAAGAGCAATTATCTAATGTGAAAGCCCATTTATACAATCAAATATTGATTAGTCTAAAAAAAATACAAAATACTGTAGAAAACTATGATATAAAAATTCGCGAATATTTAGATTTTTCTAAAATTTTATATAATAAAGGTTTATATATACAAAGTTTAAAATTATTAAAAAAAGCAAAAATAATTGCTAAATCATACGAATCTAATACCATTCTTTTAGAATTAATAGAATTTGAAAAAATGATAGAATCTCAACATATAACTAGAAGTCTTTATTCTAAAAATGTAGAATTATCCGAAGAATCAAAAGAATTAATTGAAAGAATTCAATGTAACAATACGTTATCTAGTCTATCTTTAGAATTGTATGGTTTATATTTAAAAGTAGGATATGTTAGAAATGAAAAAGATAAAATATTTATAGAAACATATTTTCGAACAAATCTTCCAAAAATTGATATTAAAAAACTTAGTTTTTATGAAAAATTATTTTTATATCAATCTCAAGTTTGGTATCATTATATCCGACAAGATTTTATTATGTGTTATAGATCATCTTATAAATGGATTGAATTATTTCAAAATTATAAAAATGCAAAAAAAATGGCTCCTGTAAGCTATTTAAAAGGATATCATTATTTATTAGATTCTTTATTTTATTTGAATTATTACTCAAAATTTATTCATGTCTTTCAACAATTCGAAAAAGAAATCCAAAATGGAGAAATATTGATAAATGAAAATACTAAAATGTTAATTTTTATGTATACATACACTAACCGTATCAATAAACATTATATGGAAGGAAGTTTTTCGGAAGGAGTCAAAAAAGTAATTCCATTATTATTTATAGAACTTAATAAAATATCTAACCGTATAGATTCTCATTATATTATGATTCTTTATTATAAAATTTCTTGTTTATATTTTGGAAGTGGAGATAATGAAAATACTATCCGGTATTTATCCAAAATTATGGAAAATAAAAAAAAAAATTTACGACAAGATCTACAATGTTTTTCTAGACTTTTATATTTAATTGCGTGTTACGAAAGTGGATTAGATGAAAATATGGATCGAAAAATTCGATCTACATATAAATTTTTTATCCAAATGGATGATTGGTATGTTGTACAAAAAAAAATTATTCATTTTTTTAAAAACTTGGGAAATGTTTATCCACATCAAATTAAAAATCATTTTAAAAAATTAAAAGATCAATTAATAAAATATTATGACCATCCTTATGAAAAAAGGATTTTTCTGTATTTAGATATTATTTCTTGGATAAATTCAAAAATAGAAAATAAACCTGTAGAATTAATTATAAAAGAAAAATTTATCAAAAGTAATAAAAAATAATTTAAAAAATTAATTCAATAAAAATATAACTCTAAAAATAAGAATCATAAAATATGAAAAAATAAAATGAATGAAAGCTTTTAATAAAAAAGATAAATGTGAAACACCGTAACAATCGATAATTGAATAAAAAAAAACAAAAATACTGAAAAATAATTTCATTGTACTACATAACATATAAACATATGGAGAAATATATTTGTTTTTTTGTTTTATAAATAAATAGGACATGAAAAATAAACTATTTATAGGAAATAAAAAAATATATATTTTTAATATAAAAGGTAAATATATTTTAAAAAAAATTGTATTGTAAATAATGTGAACTAAACTAAAAAAAAAAGTAAATAAATTGTACATTGCGATTTTTTTTATCATAATCAAATAATTTAAAATTACTATTATTTTTTTATGCAAAATATTATTGATGAACTCTCATGGAGAGGTTTAATTAAAAATAAAGTTCCTGGTGTAGAAAATCAATTGAAAAAACCTACTACCATGTATATAGGTTTTGATCCTACATCTGATTCTTTACACGTAGGAAGTCTTTTACCTATTATTATGTTAATTCATTTTCAAAAAAAAGGACATAAATCTTTAGCATTAATTGGGGGATCTACAGGATTTATAGGAGATCCTTCAGAAAAAAAAGATCGAAGAATCTTTTTGAGTAAAAAAAATTTGGAAAAAAATTCGGAATCTATAAAAAATCAAATATTAAGACTTTTAAAAGTTTATTCAAAAAAAATAGAATTGTTAAATAATTTTGATTGGATTAAAAATATTCCTTTTATCGATTTTATTCGTGAAATAGGAAAATATATTACTGTAAATCAAATGATATCTAAAGATTCTGTAAAAAAAAGAATTCATAATAAGAAAAACGGGATATCTTTTACTGAATTTTCTTATTCTCTTATACAAGGATATGATTTTTTGTATTTAAACCAAGTCAAAAATTGCCAACTGCAAGTTGGGGGGTCTGACCAATGGGGAAATATCACAACAGGGATAGAATTAATTCGAAAAAAAACAGGAAAAAAAGTATATGGATTTACTTTTCCTTTAATTACTCAATCTAATGGAATTAAATTTGGAAAAAGTGAGAAAGGAGAAAATATATGGCTAGACGAAAAAAAAACATCTCCATATAAATTTTATCAATTTTGGATGAATCTTTCTGATTTTGAAATCGAAAAGTATATTAAAATATATACTTTTTTATCTAAAGAAAAAATTGAAAATTTGATTTTTGAACATAAAAAACATCCAAATAGAAGATTCTTGCAAAGAAAACTAGCTAATGAAATTACTGAATGGGTTCATGGAAATGAAATTTCCAAAAAAATGATAGAAATTACGAGTATTTTATTTGGAAAAAAAAATAAACCCCTTCAATTATTAAATGAGAAAACTTTTATTTCTATATATAATCATATTCCACATATGTTTATATCTTATGAAAATTTTGAAAAAGGAATTTTTTTATTAGATCTCTTAAAAAAAAGTGGTTTTTTTTCTTCTAAAAGTAAAGCGAATCGTGCTTTAAAAGAAAATTCAATTCATTTAAATCAAATTCTTGTAAAAGAAAATATTTTGATTAAAAAAGAAAACATAATAGGAAAAAAATATATTTTATTTCAATTTGGAAAAAAAGAATTTTTTATTATAAAAATTGAATAACTTTAATACCATCAATATCCAAAATTTTTTAATTTTTTATAATCATATCTCCAGTTTTTACAAACTTCTACATCCAATGTCAATTGGATTTTTTTCTTAAAAAAAGATTCTATACTATTTATAGAAAAAAGTTTTAATTTTTTAATAGCATTTCCTTTTTTTCCTATTAATATTCCCTTTTGAGAAGGTCTTTCTACATATATATATGATAATATATATATAAAAGTATTTTTAACTTTAAAAAATTTTGTCTGTATTTCTACAGAATAAGGAATTTCTTTTTTATAGAAAAAAAATATTTTTTCTCTTATAATTTCATTAACAAAAAAACGTTCAGATCTATTACTTAGATAATTTTTTTTAGGATAAAAAGGTGGATGTTCAGATAATAAAGATATTATTTTATTCATTAATAGATCTTGATTCATTTTTTTTAATGCAGATATCGGTAATATTTCTGAATTAGGAAATAATTTATGCCAATAGTTTATTGTATAATATAATGTATCTTTTTTATATTGTATTCCAATTTTATCAATTTTATTAATCAATATAATAATAGGAACATTTTTTTTTTAATGTGATTAAATAATGAAACATTTTCAAATTTTCCTATTTCTGTAGTAAATAGAATAATATCTGCATCTTCCAATGATTTTTTCACATATTCCATCATAATTTTTTGCATGGGATAAATAGGATCAATAATACCCGGAGTATCCGAAAATATAATCTGAAAATCAGATCTATTTACGATTCCTAATATTCTATGACGAGTAGTTTGTGGTTTTTTTGTGATAATAGAAAGTTTTTCTCCTACAAGAGAATTCATTAAGGTAGATTTTCCTACATTAGGAAATCCTATAATATTAACAAAACCGGATTTATGAATCATTTATTGAAGTGATTTTTTTAAATATTTATATTTTCAATTTTTTCTGACTGTCGAAATACAATTCCTTTTTCTTTGAAAAAATCTATTAGAATTTTATGATTTTTTTTAATTTTTCCTTTTATGATTTCTTTAGAAAGATAATTCAAAATATCATGTTGAATCACTCTTTTTAAAGGTCTTGCTCCAAAATGAGGATCATATCCTTTTTCGGATAAATATTCTATAGCTTCATTAGTCGATTCTATTAATATATTTTTTTTATCATGTAGTAATTTTCCTAATTTTTTCATTTGAAGTTTAACAATATCTTTTATCTCTTTTCTAGAAAGAGGATTAAACAAAATGATTTCATCTATACGATTAATAAATTCAGGTCTTACTACATTTTTCAATAAATTTATTAAATCTTTTTTTGTTTCTTCCATTCTATTTCTACTAGAAGAAAATTCTTTATCCAATTTTTTCTGAATGATATTTGCTCCTATATTGGAAGTCATAATAATAATAGTATTTGTAAAATTAACCGTTCTTCCTTTATTATCCGTTAGTCTTCCATCATCCAAAATTTGTAAAAGTATGTTAAAAACATCTGAATGAGCTTTTTCTATTTCGTCTAACAAAATAACACTATAAGGACGTCTTCGTATAGCTTCTGTTAATTGTCCACTTTCATCATAACCTATATATCCAGGAGGAGCTCCTATGAATCGACTTACAGAATGACGTTCTTGATATTCGCTCATATCTATACGAACCATATTATTTTCATCATCAAATAAATATTCTGCTAAAGTTTTAGCTAGTTCTGTTTTTCCTACTCCTGTACAACCCATAAAAAGAAAAGATCCTATAGGTTTTTTTTCATCTTGTAATCCTGCTCTAGAACGTCGTATAGAATCTGCTATAGATTGAATAGCATTATCTTGTCCTATCACTCTTTTGTGTAATTCTTTTTCCAAGAATAATAATTTTTCTTTCTCGCTTTGCAACATTTTAGTAACAGGAATTCCTGTCCATTTAGATACGATTTGAGCTATATCTTCTCTATAAACTTCTTCTTGTATCATTTTATTCCCCTTATATTCTTGTTTTTTTAATTCATTTTCTAATATTTTAACTTTATTTTCTTTTTCTTTGATTTTACCATATCTTAGTTCTGCTACTTTTCCATAATCTCCTGATCTTTCAGCCTGTTCTGCTTCAAATTTATAATTTTCTATTTTATCTTTCGCTTTTTGAATTTCTTCAACTAAATCTTTTTCATTTTGCCACTGAGTTTGCAGTTTTGTTTTCTCTTTATTTAATTTATATAATTCTTTTTTTAAAGGAATTAATTGTTTTTCATCATTTTCTCTTTTTAAAGCTTCTACTTGTATTTCCATATGCATGATTTTTCTATACAGAATATCTAATTTTTCTGGTTTTGAATTTATCTCCATTCTTAATTTAGAAGCAGCCTCATCTATAAGATCAATAGCTTTATCTGGTAGAAAACGTTCATTAATATAACGTTTAGACAATTCTACAGCAGATATAATAGATTCATCTTTTATTCTTACTTTATGATGACTTTCGTATTTTTCTTTAATTCCACGTAATATAGATATTGCATCATCAATAGAAGGTTCATCTACATATACTTGTTGGAATCTTCTTTCTAAAGCTTTATCTATTCTGAAATATTTTTGATATTCATTTAAAGTTGTAGCTCCTATAGCTCTAAGTTCTCCTCTAGCTAATGCAGGTTTTAAAATATTGGCGGCATCTATAGCCCCTTCGCCTCCTCCTGCACCAATTAAAGTATGAATTTCATCAATAAATAAAATAATTTCTCCATCTGAAAATATTACTTCTTTGACTACGGCCTTCAGTCTTTCTTCAAATTCTCCTTTGTATTTAGCTCCTGCAATTATAGAAGCCATATCTAAAGAAAATATTTGTTTATTTTTTAAATTATCTGGAATATCTTCACTAATAATACGATGAGCTAATCCTTCAGCAATCGCTGTTTTTCCTACTCCTGCTTCTCCTATCAATATAGGATTGTTCTTTGTTCTTCTAGATAATATTTGCAAAACTCTACGGATTTCTTCATCACGTCCAATAACAGGATCTAATTTACCTCTGTAAGCCCATTCATTAAGATTTTTTGCATATTTATCCAAAGCATTATAAATATTCTCTGCTGTAGAAGAGATGATTTTTCCGTTTTTTTTTCTCATATATTCAATAATTTCTTTTATTTTTTTTTTCGTGATTCCTTCATCTTTTAGTAATTTCGAAGTAAAATCAAAACTCATAAAAATTCCATAAAAAATATGCTCTATAGAAATAAATTTATCTTTTAATGTATGAGCGTAATTTTCTGCAATATTCAACATTTTTGTTACATATAAACTAAAATGTAAAGTCAAAGGTCCACTAATAATTTTTGGATAATGAGAAATCATACGGTCTAATCCAATAGTTATTGATTGAAAATTTATTTTTAATTTTTTGAAAAAAAAAGGAATTATATTTTTTTCAATTTCTAACATTGATTTTAAAATATGTGCATTTTCAACAGTTTGTTGACTATTTTTTAACGTTAAATACTGTGCTTTTTGTATTACTTCTTGTGATTTAATCGTAAACTTATTATAATCCATGTAAAAATGAAATTTATATTTTTATAATATAAAAAAAATTTATAATGAGAATCACTATCAAAAAAAATTATGTCAAAATAATTATTTTCGTACTATGATCAAAAAAGAAGAAATTCAATCTATTTCAGAAAGAATCCATAGAATATATTCTATTCTAAAAATAGATCAAATAAAAAAGCACATCGATAAAGAACAAGAAAAAATATCTAATCCTAATTTTTGGAAAGATTATAAAAAATTCAAAACTTTTATAAAATATATGCATGATATGAAAACATGCATAAAAAATTTTACAAAATTAAAAAACGCTTTTGAAGAGTTAGAAATAATATTTTCTCTTTCAAAAGAACAAAATTTAGAAAAAGAGTTTGAAAATCAATTATATAAAACAAAAAAATTACTTTTAAATATAGAATTTGAAAATATTTTTTCAGAAAAAGAAGACTCTTTCAACGCTATATTGCAAATCTCTTCTGGAGCTGGAGGAACTGAAAGTTGTGACTGGACTTTTATGTTAACGAGAATGTATTCCATGTGGGCTGAAAAAAAGAATTTTTTTGTAAAAAAAATTCACTCTCTCCATGGAGATGTCGTTGGTATTAAATCTGTTACATTAGAAATTAATGGGCTCTATGCTTTTGGATATTTGAAAGGAGAAAATGGAGTACATAGATTAATACGAATATCTCCGTTTGATAGTAATTCAAAACGCCATACTTCTTTTTCTTCTGTATATGTTTATCCTATGATAAATAAGAATATTAATATAGATATTAAAACATCAGATATACAATGGGAAACTTTTCGTTCTAGTGGAGCAGGAGGACAAAACGTAAATAAAGTAGAAACAGGAGTAAGATTACGTCATAATCCTACGGGAATTATTATAGTAAATACAGAATCAAGATCTCAAATACAAAATAGACAAAAAGCTTTGCAAATATTAAAATCTAGATTGTATGAAATAGAAATTATTAAAAATAATAATAAAAAAGAAAAAATAGAATCAAAAAAAAAAAAAATAGAATGGGGTTCTCAAATTCGAAATTATATTATGCATCCTTATAAATTAGTAAAAGATTTAAGAACCGGTTATGAAACTACAAAAATTCAATCTGTAATGGACGGAGAAATAGATGTTTTTTTAAAAAAATTTTTATATAAAACAGAAAATAAAAATTAGTTATTCAATTTCAATGAAAATCCGTTACGCTGATCTTATAGATCAAACTTTTGATTTTCCCACTGAGGAATTTTCTATAAAAAATAATTTTTTAGAATTTCACGGAATTCCATTAATGGAACTTATTAAAAAATACGGAACTCCATTAAAATTTACATATTTACCAAAAATATCTAAAAATATACAAAAAGCAAAAAAATGGTTCGAAAAAGCAATTCATTCCAATCAATATAACAATAAATATACCTATTGTTATTGCACAAAAAGTTCTCATTTTTCTTTTGTTTTAGAAGAAGTTCTAAAAAATAATATTAGTATTGAAACTTCATATGCTTATGATATAGAAATTGTAAAAAATCTTTATCAAAAAGGAAAAACTACTAAAAATATTGAAGTTATATGCAATGGATTTAAAACGAAAAATTATATTGAAAATATATCAGAACTTATTAATAGTGGATTTTATAATACTATACCAATATTAGATAATTCTGATGAATTAGAGAAACTAAGTTTAGTAATTCATTATCCTTTTAAATTAGGAATACGTATTGCTTCTGAAGAAGAACCTAAATTTGAGTTTTATACTTCTAGATTAGGAATTGGATATAAAGATATTATTGTTTTTTATTTAAATAAAATAAAAAATAATCCTAAAATAAAATTAAAAATGTTGCATTTTTTTATAAATACAGGAATAAAAGATACTGCTTATTATTGGAATGAACTTTTCAAGTGTTTGCATATTTATGCTAAATTGAAAAAAATAGCACCAGAATTAGAAATTTTAAACATAGGAGGAGGGTTTCCCATTAAAACATCCATGTCTTTTAAATACGATTATGAATACATGACAAATGAAATAGTTTATCAAATAAAAAAATTCTGTCAAAAAGAAAATATTTATGAACCTCATATTTATACAGAATTTGGAGCTTATACAGTGGGAGAAAGTGGAGGGATTTTATATAAAATACTTAACCAAAAACGTCAAAATGATAGAGAAAAATGGAACATGATAAATAGTTCTTTTATGACTACACTTCCTGATACTTGGGCAATAAGTCGTAGATTTATTATGATGGCAATTAATCGTTGGAATGATTGTTATGAAAGAGTTTTTTTAGGAGGATTAACATGTGATAGTGATGATTATTATAATTCAGAACAACATATGAATGCAATATATCTTCCTTGTTTTCATAAAAAAACTCCACTTTATATTGGATTTTTCAATACTGGAGCTTATCAAGATACAATAAGTGGATATGGTGGAGTACATCATTGTTTAATTCCTCAACCTATTCATATATTGATAGATCATGATAAAGAAAAAAATTTTGTATATAAAATTTTTCGTCCATCACAAAGTCCGGAAGAAATTTTAAAAATATTGGGTTATTGAAATTAAATAAAAAAAAAACTTTTGCAGGAATTTCTAAAAAATATTCAACACTTAATAACTGTAAAATAGTTCTTATTCCAGTACCATATGATTATACTCAAACATGGAAAAAAGGGGCTAAAAAAGGACCTAAAGCTTTTTTAACTGCAGCAGAACATATGGAATTATATGATATTGAAACCAATTCAGAAGTATATAAAAAAGGAATATTTATAGTTCCTTCTATTATTAATTCTTCAATTTCTATAAAAAAAATGATAGAAAAAGTCTATAATATTACAAAAAAATATCTTTTAAAAGAAAAATTTATTACCCTTATAGGAGGAGATCATTCTATATCAATAGGCAGCATTCGAGCTTTTGGAGAAAAATATAATAATAATTTAAGTATTCTCCATATGGATGCGCATACAGATTTACGTCCTATATATAAAGGAACTCCTTATAACCATGCATGTTCTATGCATGAAGCATCTAAAAAATATCCCATAATCCAAATAGGAATTCGTAGTATGGATATAGTAGAAAAAAAATATATCCAAAAAAAAAACATATTTTATATGCACAAAATTTATAAAAATGATTTATGGATGAAAAATGCTATTTCTAAATTATCTACTAATGTATTTATTAGTATAGATATAGATGTTTTTGATCCTAGCATAGCCCCTTCTACAGGAACTCCAGAACCAGGAGGTTTATCTTGGTATACCGCCTTAAAATTTTTTAAAAAAGTTTTTAAAAAAAAAAATATAATAGGATTTGATATAGTTGAACTTTTACCTAATCAAAAAGAATCCTCTACAGATTTTTTAGCAGTCAAACTTTATTATAAATTACTATCATATAAGTATAATATAAAAAAGTAAATTCATTTATTAATATGAATCAAAAAATTATTATAGCTATAGATGGATATTCTTCATCCGGAAAAAGTACTTTAGCAAAAGCTATTTCTAAAAAGTTAAAATATAAATATATAGACAGCGGGGCTATGTATAGAAGTGTCACTTTATTTGCTATTCAAAACAAAATTTTTAATAGTGATTTATGGAATATACAAAATTTTATTCCTATTTTGAAAGAAATAAATTTAAAATTTAAATGGAATAAAAAATATAATCAAACAGATATTTTTTTAAATAAAGAAAATATTCTTTATAAAATTAGATCAGAACAAGTAGAAGATAAAGTAAATTTCATTTCTCAAATTCCGGAAGTTAGAGAAAAATTAACTCTTATGCAAAGAAATATGGCAGAAGAAAAAAAAGGAATTGTTGTAGATGGAAGAGACATAGGAAATTATGTATTTCCTAAATCAGAACTAAAAATATTTATGAAAGGATCTATAGAAATTCGTTCTTATAGGAGATATAAAGATCTAAAAAAAAGAGGAAAAAAAATATCTTATGAAGAAGTAAAAAAAAATCTAATTTATAGAGATATAATGGATACTTCACGAAATATTTCTCCACTTAAAAAATCTATAGATTCTATAGAAATAGATAACACATTTTTAAGTGTAGAAAAACAATTAAATCTCATTTTTAAATTAATTAATAAAAAAAAATAGTCATATCTGTCATACATATGAAATTATTAAATGGAAAAATAGCTGTAGTTACAGGAGGTTCAGGAGATATAGGTAGATCTATAATAAAAACTTTCGTAAAACATGGAGCTCATGTTATTTTTACATTTTTTTCTTCAAAAAATGAAGCAAAAAAAATAGAGTTTGAATTTCAAAATATAGTTGAAGCATATAAAATAGATCTTTCAGATTTCAATTCTTCAGAAAACTTAGTAAAAAAAGTAATAAAAAAATATGGAAGATTAGATATATTAGTAAACAATGCAGGAATTATAAGAGATAATTTTTTGCTTAAAATTTCCAAAAAAGATTGGGATTATGTTCTAAAAACTAATCTATACTCTATATTTAATTTAACAAAACATGCTATTCATCCTATGATGAAACAAAAAAAGGGAAGCATTATTAATATGAGTTCCGTTGTCGGACTAACGGGAAATATTGGTCAATCTAATTACGCAGCATCTAAAGCGGGAATTATTGGATTCACAAAATCAATAGCCAGAGAATTAGGAAAAAAAAATATTCGTTGTAATGCTATAGCACCTGGATATATCGTAACAAAAATGAATTCTCACTTCAGATCTAAAATCAAAGAAAATTGGATAAAAAATATTCCATTAAAAAGACCAGGAACTCCTCAAGAAATAGCAAACTCTACTTTATTTTTGGCTTCAGATTTATCAGATTATATTACCGGTGCTGTATTAAACGTAAATGGAGGATTAATTTAAACCATAACAAATAATGTATTCGGATAAAAAAATTGTACAAAGCTTAGGGGTAATTTTAAAAGCAAAATCTATATTCAATATTATCATATCTCCAGGATCTAGAAACGCTCCAATCATTATACATTTTACTCAACATAAAGATTTTAAAACTTATAGTATTGTAGATGAAAGATGTGCTGGTTTTTTTGCTTTAGGAATAGCTCAACAAATAAGAAAACCTGTAGTTGTTAGTTGTACTTCTGGTTCTTCTGTTGTTAATTATTATCCCGCTGTAACGGAAGCTTTCTTCCAAAATATTCCACTTGTTTTAGTAACAGCAGATAGACCAAAAGAAATTATAGATATATTTGAAGGACAATCTATTTATCAAGAAAATATTTTTCAAAAACATGTAGAAGCTTCTGTTCAATTAACAGAAGATGAATCTAAATCAGGGATATGGTATAATGATAGATTAATGAATGAATCTATTAATAAATGTATTATTAAAAATAAACCTATACATATTAATATTCCATTTTCAGAACCACTTTATGGTACTACAAATCATTTACAAGTAAAACCTAAAATTATAAAAACTATACCTGTTAAAAATTATGTTGAAATATGTGATTATAAAAAAGAACAATATGTGTGGAAAAAATATGGAAAAAAAATGATCCTATTAGGATTGTATTATACAGAAAAAAATACGGAAAAAATTTTAAGAAAATTAAGTTTAGATCCTTCTGTTGTAATTTTTACGGAAAAAACATCATCTCATGCATATGGAAAGAATTTTTTCTCATGTATAGATCAACTTATTTTTAATATGAATCTTAAAGAATGGATAAATTTTAAACCTCATATTTTATTAACCATTGGAATCAATATTATATCTAAGAAAATAAAAATTCTTTTAAGAAAGTCTCCTCCGATATATCATTGGCATATAGGAGAACATAACGGAAAATATCCGGATACTTATTATAAATTAACTACTTATTGGCCTATTAATCCAGGATTATTTTTAAAAATTTTTTATTATAACAATATAACATCTGTTCCTTATTCAGATTATAAAAAAAAATGGGAAAAGTTGAGAAAGGAAAAAATGAAAAAACATAAATTTTTTTTAAAAAAAGAAAAAAGTTTTTCAGATTTAAACGTTTTATTTTTTGTATTTAAATCTATACCTAATCATACTATTCTACAATTAGGAAATAGTATGATTATAAGATACTATCAACTTTTTAATGAAAAAAAATATTCTATTAAATCCTATTGTAATCGTGGAACCTCAGGAATAGATGGATCTGTTTCAACTGCTATAGGTTCTGCTACAATAAGAAAAAAAATTGTAACATTAATTGTTGGAGATTTAAGTTTTTTTTATGACAGTAATGCTTTATGGAATAATTATATTCCAAAAAATTTTCGGATTATACTTATTAATAATGGAGGGGGAAATATCTTCAAATTTATATCAGAAAAAAAACTACCTGAAAAGATATTTCATTTTTTTGAAACAAAACATATTTTTTCTGCAGAAAAAATATGTGAAATGTATCATTGGAAATACGAGGAAATATCTGATTTTTATACTTTAAAAAATAGTTTATCATGTTTTTGGAAAAAATCAAATCAACCTTGTTTATTGGAAATCAATACTAAAACGTCTAATAATGATAAAATTTTAAAAAAGTATTTATCTTATTTATCCTAATTTCAATATAAAAAACAAAGAATATCCCATAAGGCTTTAATCCTTGCAAAAACTTCTCTGAATTGTATTTTACTGTCAAAAGTAAGGTTTTTAGCATTAAATCCAATGACATCCAAGCCCAAACAATTTCCAATAAAAATTGCTCTTTCATTATGAAACTTTTGAGATATAATTGTAAACTTTTTTTGGTGAAAAATTTTATGAGCTCTTGCAATAGAATGCAATGTACTAATTCCATAAAAATCTTCATATATAAAATGAGAAGGAATTCCTTTTTTAATTAATTCCTTTTTCATCATTTTTGGTTCATTGTAGTTTTTTTCTCTATTATCTCCACTTACAATAATATAACGTATTTTATTATGACGAAAAAGAAAAAAAGCCGCGTCTATTCTGTATTTAAAATAAGCGTTAATTCCTCCTCCATACAAATATTTAGAAGTTCCTAAAACTACACCAAATGTATTATATGGAATATAATTAATAGAATCATAACTTTTTCTTTTTGACCAAAAACTTATTCCAAGATAACAGAATACAATAAATGAAATGATAAGAAAAAATATACGTTTTATTTCTAATTAACACATTCTAAAAAGAATTATCCTCTATAATCCATTCTCCTTTTTTTAAAAAAAGATCTATATGTTTGAATTTAATATTTTTAATTTCTCCCGTAGTTAAATGACGAATATTAATTCTATTGTTTCTTCCTAATTTTTTTTCTTTCATAAAAAGATTTTTTTTTAAATTATTTTTTGGAAAACAAAAAATATCTCCTGTTATAATTTTTGCTTTAAGAAAAAAAGAAATAATTCTTTTGTTTATACCATAAACTCTTTCTTGAAATAAATTAAAAGCATTTTGTTTATAAACAATAAGAGGATCTTTTTGTTCAAAAACAGCATTTTGTACAGAAAAACGCAAACTATCCATTTCACGTAAATGTTCTTTCCATTTTTCATCCATGAAACATAATATAGTCTTTTTTTCAAACATAGATAATAAAGACTTTCCTTTTGTTTTATAAAATTCTTTTAAACCTGATATAGAAACTATATTTTGGGATCCATCTGTTAAAACAACCCGTATTTGATAAAATTCATAATTTTTATTTACAATATTAGATATAATAGGTTTTATATCATAATCAATCATTTTTACCTTCTTTTTTTCATAAAAATCAATGATTATATCATGAAGTTTATTTACACAATCACGTTCTTTATAAGATAGAAATTCATCTTCTGGTATTGGAAATTCAATACCAAAAGTTTGGAAAAATTCAAACTCCAAATTTTTAAAATCATGGATAGACTGATTTACAGTCATCATAATATCTAGTAAAACATAAATCATGTTAGAAATATCTAAACTTAATTTATTTTCACATAATGCATTTTTTCGTTTTTTGTAAATAAACTCTCTTTGTTGATTAATAACATCATCATAGTCTAACAAACGTTTTCGTATACTGAAGTTATTTTCCTCTATTTTTTTTTGTGCTTTTTCAATAGATTTTGTCAACAAAGGATGTTGTATTATATCTCCTTCTTTGTGTCCAAATCTGTCCATTAATTTAGAAAGTCTTTCCGAATCAATAAATAAACGAATTAAATTATCTTCTAAAGACACATAAAATTGAGAACTACCTGGATCTCCTTGACGACCTGATCTTCCTCTTAATTGGTTATCTACTCTTCTAGAATCATGTCTTTCCGTACCTAAAACGAATAATCCTTTATTTTTAATAACTTCTTTTGATAATTTAATATCAGTTCCACGACCTGCCATATTAGTTGCTATAGTAACAGAACCAGGAAATCCAGCCTTTGCTATGGTTTCTGCTTCTTTTTCATGTAATTTTGCGTTTAAAACATTATGTGAAATTTTCATAAATTTCAAAGCTCTACTCAAAAATTCTGAAATTTCAACAGATGTTGTTCCAACAAGAACAGGACGTTTTTCATTTTTAGATAAAAAAATAATTTTTTCTATAACAGCATTATATTTTTCCCGTTGAGTTTTAAAAACAAGATCTTGAAAATCTTTTCTTTGTATTTTCTTATGTGTGGGAATTACTACTACATCCAATTTATAAATATGCCAAAATTCTCCAGATTCTGTCTCCGCTGTTCCTGTCATTCCAGATATTTTTCTATACATTCTAAAATAATTTTGTAAAGTTATTGTAGCAAGAGTTTGACTGGAGGATTCTATTTTAACATTTTCTTTTGCTTCTATAGCTTGATGCAACCCATCAGAATAACGTCTTCCTTCCATTATACGACCAGTCTGTTCATCTACTATTTTTACTTTTCCTCCTAAAACAATATAATCCACATCTTTTTCAAATAAAGTAAAGGCTTTAAGTAATTGATTGATAGTATGAATTCTTTGTGATTTTAGAGAAAAATTTTTTAAAAGTTTTTCCTTTTCTTCTGTCTCTTTTTCTTTTGAAAAATTTTTTTTTTCTACTTCAGAAAGTTCCAGATTCACATCTGGTAAAACAAAAAAACCTATATCTTCCACATTTTTCGATAAAAATTCAATTCCTTTATCTGTTAATTCTACAGTATTATTTTTTTCATCAATAACAAAATAAAGGTCTTTATCTACTTTATATATTTCTCTTCCATGATCTTGCAAATATTGACTTTCTATTTTTTGTAAAATCAAACGAATATTATCTTCACTTAAAAATTTTATTAAAGATTTTTTTTTAGGTAAACCACGATATGCTTGAAATAATTTGAATCCACCTAATTTTTTTTCTCCATTTTTGATTAAACTCTTTGCTTTATTTAAGAAATCTTTAACTATCACGTTTTGTTGATCGACTAGAATTTTTACTTTTTTTTTAAATAATTCAAATTCTTCTTTATTATCTCTTTTAGAATCAACAGGTCCCGATATGATCAAAGGAGTACGTGCTTCATCTATTAAAACTGAATCGATTTCATCTATAATAGCATAATTTAATTCTCTTTGAACCAGTTCTTCTTTATAACAAGCCATATTATCTCGTAAATAATCAAACCCAAATTCATTATTTGTTCCATAAGTAATATCTGCTTGATAAGCTTTTTTACGCATATATACGTCAGAAGACGTATAATTATCAATACAATCAACTTTTAATCCATGAAATTCCATTAAAGGAGCCATCCAATTTGTATCTCTTTTAGATAAATAATTATTTACTGTAACAATATGTACTCCTTTTCCAGAAAGTGCATTTAAATAAGCAGATAAAGTTGCTACAAAAGTCTTCCCTTCTCCCGTAGCCATCTCAGCAATTTTTCCTTGATGTAAAACTATACCTCCCATAAGTTGAACATCATAATGAACCATATCCCAAATTATTCTTTTTCCATGTGCATTCCATTCATTTTTCCAAAATGCTTGATTTCCTTCCAAATGAACATAAGATTTTATTTTTGATAATTCTTTATCAAAAGAAGTAGATGTTACGATAAGTTGTTTTTTTTCTTTGAATCGTTTAGCTGTTTCTTTAATAACAGCGAATGCTTGAGGTAAAATCTCTATTAATATTTTTTTCTCAATTTTATAACATTCTTCTTTAAGATTTTCTATATTTGAATATATTTTTTCTAAAATAAGAATAGGAAAAAATTTTTCTTGTATTTCAATCAGTAATTTTTTTTCTTCTTCATAAAGTTTTTTTGTAGACTTTTGTATCAGATTTTTAAAATATTGAGTTTTATTTCTTAATTCATCATCAGATAATAAAAATATTTTATTTTCTTCTTTTTTAATTTTAACCAACAACTTTTTAACCTCTTTCAGGTCTCTATCATTTTTATTGACTAATAATTTATTTAAAATTTTTCTAATAAAACTCATTATAAAAAATATAAATTATATATTTATTTAATAACAAAACAAAAAAAATAAAACATTTAAAGTTCATATTCATCTCTATTCCAATAAAAATCTTCGTCATCACGTGGATAATCTGCCCATATGTCTTCTATAGATTCAAAAATTTCTCCATCTCCATTTTCTAATTGCTGAAGATTTTCCACTACTTCTAAAGGAGCTCCAGTACGAATAGCAAAATCAATTAATTCTTCTTTTGTAGCAGGCCAAGGTGCATCTTCTAAATGAGAAGCTAATTCTAAAGTCCAATACATATATTGATATTTTAATTATTAAAAAATCAAAAAAAATGATATTTTATTTTTATATATTTGATTTTCAAAAATCAATGAACTTTTTCATAAAAATCACAAGATAAAATTAGTGAAATTAAATTACAAATAAATTACATGAAAAAGTTTCCAAAAATAGTATTTATAGGTTCAACCCATTTTTCTCTTTATTCATTAAACGAATTATATACCAAACGGTATAACATTGTAGGAATAATTACAAGTCCTGATAATCGTTTTTTAAAAAATCAGAAAGCGTTTACTCCTGTAAAAAGATATGCATTAAAAAATAATATACCTTATTTACAACCTGTAAACCTTTTAAATTCTTCTTTTTTAGAACATCTAAAAATATGGAATGCCGATATACAAATTGTTGTATCTTTTCGAATTTTACCAAAAGAAATCTGGAATTTTCCTAAAATGGGATCTTTTAATTTACATGCTTCTCTTTTACCCCAATATAAAGGAGCCGCTCCTATTAATTGGGTTATTATTAATGGGGAAAATAAAACGGGATTGACTACTTTCTTTATAGAAGAAAAAATAGATTCTGGAAAAATTCTTTTACAAAAAAAAATTCAAATAAAAAAGAAAGAAACTGCAGGAGAATTAGAATTAAAATTAAAAAAGATTAGTGGATCTATAGTTATTCAAACTTTAGAAAAGATTATAAAAAAAAAAATCACTCCTATTTCTCAAAAAAATATTAATTTTTCTTTATTAAAATATGCACCTAAAATAAAGACAAAAAACTGTAGAATACAGTGGGAAAATCCTTATATAGATTCTATATATAATAAAATAAGAGGATTAAGTCCTTATCCTACAGCATGGACGTTTTTATTTTTCAATAATAAAAAATTTTTTAGATTTAAAATTTTTCTTGTTAAAAAAATACGGAAAACTCATACTTTACCAATTGGTAGGATATTGATTTCATCACATGAAATGAAAATATCCGTTAAAGAAGGTTTTATCTCTCTTATAGAAGGACAAATAGAAGGAAAAAAAAGAATGAATGTTAAAAACTTAATTAATGGATTGAAAATCAGAAAAAACCTTTTTGTTCGATAAAATTTTAGTTATTTATCTATATTTGTTTCTGCTTTAGTTCTTAAATAAAAAATTAATTAAGATTATTTCATAGTTAAATAAAATTAAATTCATCATTCATGAACAAAACAGAATTGGTCAATTCAATAGCTGAAAAAACTGGAATAACAAAAATAAAAGCTAAAAATGTTACAGATGCATTTATTGAAACAATAATTGAATCTTTAAAAAAAGGAAATAAGGTCACTCTTGTAGGATTCGGGACCTTTTCTGTAGTAAAAAGACATCCCAGAAATGGAGTTAATCCTAGAACAGGAAAAAAAATACATATTCCAGGAAAAAAAGTAGCTAAATTTAAAATAGGGGCGGAATTAACGAAATTATAGATTTCTAATTTTATTCTAAAAAAAAGATTAAAGTTTGATAGAATTAAACTTTATCTTTTTTTTTACTATTATTTAGTTATTTTTTACGGATAAAATCTATATAAAATCCATTTTTTTTCTTTTTTTAAAATATAAATTAATCTATCATGAAGTCTATTAGGCTGTCCTTGCCAAAATTCCATTTTATATGGTTTTACAATATACCCCCCCCAATCAAAAGGACGTTTTATTATTTTTTTATCAAAAAAATCTTTCCATTTATTGTATTGTTTAAATAAATATTTTTTAGATGGAAGAATCATACTTTGTCTAGAAGCCCAACTTCCAATTTGGTTTTCTCTAGGTCTTTTATGAAAATATTCATCCGATTTTTTTTTTTGAACTTTTGATGTTATTCCTTTAATAATAATTTGTCTTTCCATTTTTTTCCAATAAAAAGAAATACATACTTTTGGTATATTTTGAATAGATTTTCCCTTTGAACTAAAATAATTTGTATAAAAAATAAATCCGTTTTCTGAATATTCTTTTAATAAAACAACTCTAGTTTCTGGACAGCCATCTTCTCCTATAGTAGAAAGAGACATTGCGTTAATTTCTTCGTTATCTTTTTGAAGTTTTTTTTCCTGTTGAAACCATTCATCAAACAATAGAAAAGGTTTTTCTGGAACATCAAATTCCAATAATGAATTTTTTTCATAATTTTTTCTAAAATTACTTAAATCAACAGTCATAATATTATTTATTAATAAACAAAAATATACTAACTTTATCGATTATTAATAAAATGGCGTGATAGCTCAGTATTTGGTTAGAGCGTTGGATTCATAACCCAGAGGTCGGGGGTTCAAATCCCCCTCACGCTATTACAAAAAGAAATGAATTGTTTTTATTAAAACAACACTACAGAATATGATTTTTTCTGTTTTGAGTTCTTTTCTATTAAAAAAATTATATACTTTATATAAAATTATAAATATTAATAAATTATCGAATTTAATTACTTTTGAAGTATCGAAAAAAAATCAATTAAAAATTATATGGGGGTTAGATTCAAAAAATATAATTCATACATATTTGAAAATCAATATCCTGAAATATACAAAAGAAAAAGTAACTCTATCTATCAAATTTATGATAGATATTTTAACTACATTTTCAAATGAAAAACTTTTTTTAAAAAAGGAGAAATATACACTTAATATTTATTCTAAACAAGGAGTTTATAAAATTCCTACTTATTATGATTCAAATCATTATGATGATAGATTATATAAATCTTCTCTTGTTCATAAAATTTCTTTGTTTTCCAAGTTATTTTTAAAAATATTAAATAAAACTTTATTTTTTTCTACTACTGAAGATGAAGAATTAAAACCCGTATTAAATGGAGTTTTTTTTCAATTTTTTACTCATGAAGCAAATTTCATAGCAACAGATACTTATAGACTTATTAAGTATACTATAAAAAACTTTAAAACAAATCAAGAGATACAATTTACCATATCAAGAAAATATCTTACTATAATTCGTGAAATTTTAAAAAACGAAAAAAAAAATAATATTATTATTGAATATTCTGAAAAAGAAAATATAATTTTTTATTTTAAAAATTACATTTTTTCATGTCAACTAATAAATAAAAAATATCCAGACTATCGTTCTGTAATTCCTAATAATAATCAATGTCATGTATCTTTTGTTATTAATAAATTTTTATTATTAAATACTATTAAAAGAATATCTATTTTTTCTAAAAAGAAAAAGAATTTTATTAATTTTCATTTTTTTAATTATAAAAAATTAAAAATTTATGACGAAAATACAACTGATATTCATAATTCTATTTCAGAAATAAAATGTAAAGTTCTTTTAAATGATCTGAAAAATATAAAAATAGGTTTTAACTCTAAATTTTTAATTGAAATTTTATCTTCTTTAAATGAAGATTTTATTTATTTTGAATTATATCAAAAAATGGGAATTATAAGACCTATATATAAGAAAAAAAAAGAAGAATCAATTTTGATATTAATTATGTCTATCATAAAAATATGAAAATATCATTGAATTGGATTAAAAAATATGTTTTATTTCCTGTTGAAATAAACGAAAACGAGATATCCAATATATTAACTGATATCGGAATAACAGTAAAAGAAATTAGTAATGAGAACCAAGATTTTATTTTAGATGTAGAAATTACGCCTAATCGTACAGATGCTATGAGTCATTATGGAATTGCACGTGATTTATACGCAGTCTTAAAATTTCGTGGATATAAAGTTCATTTAATAAAACCAGCAGTAATAAATAAAGAATTTTTTTTCCAAAAAAAATCTCATGTTTCAATTTTTGTAAAAAAACGTGAAACCTGTATAAGATATTCCGGAATATTGATTTCTAAAATCAAAATAGAACCATCTCCATATTGGTTAATTTCTAGATTAAAATCTATAGGGATTAAATCTATTAATAATATAATAGATATTATACATTTTGTTATGTATGAATTAGGACAACCTATGCATATATTTGATATGGATAAAATAGAGGATAAAAAAATTATAATAAAAAATGCGGAAGAAAATACAAGATTTCAATCTCCAGATAAAATTATAAGAAAACTAGATAAAGAAGATTTAGTTATTTATGATAAGATTAAACCATTATCTATAGCTGGAATAATAAACCATTTTGAATCAAATATACACATTAAAACTAAAACTATTTTTATTGGAACTGCTTGTTTTAATCCCATTATAATCCGGAACCTTAGAAAAAAACATTCTCTAAAAATAGAAACACTACATCTTTTTGAAAAAGAAACAAATCCTAATCAGACTATATACGCTTTGCAAAGAAGCGCTTTTCTCATCAAAAAAATTATAAAAAATAAAATAATTTTTTCTGATATAATTGATTATTATCCTAACCCTATTTCTATTTCAAAAATAAAACTTCGTTATAATAAAGTTATAAATATTATAGGAAAAAAGATTTCGAAAAAAAAAATCAAAGAAATTCTATCATTGTTAGAAATGATGATTCATTCTGAAAATGATAATTTTTTATTAATTAGTGCTCCTTCTTATAGAACAGATATTCAAAGAGAAATAGATGTAATCGAAGAAATATTTCGAATTTATGGAATCCATAAAATTCCAATATATAACCGAATAAAAATTTCGGTATCTCCCAAAAGTTTTTTTAAAACAGAACATGAAATACAAAAAATACTTTTTGAACAATTAGTTTGTTTTGGTTTTCAAGAAATTATTTCATCTACGATGAGAAAAAATGAAGGAAAATCTTCTTCTTTACTAAATTTATCTTTTAATAGACAAGAAATTAAAATCCTTAATCCTGTGAACAAAAATTATCAAATTATGCGTTCTAGTTTATTATTCAGCATAATAGATTGCATAAAATATAATTTCAACAAAAATAGGATTAAATCTAATATAAAATTTTTTGAATTAGGAAACATATATTATAAAAAAAATAATAAATTTTTAGAAAAAACATATCTTGGAATAGCAATTTATCAAAAAGAAAAAATAGAATATAAAAATTATCCTTTTTTTTATTTAAAAGGAATTATTGAACAAATTTTTCAAAAAAGTGGAATATTAAATTATACTCAAATACTTTCTAAACATCCATTATTAGAAAATGGAATTTCTATATTATATAATAAAAAAAATTTAGTCGAACTAGGAAAAATTCAAAACTATGTTCTAAAGCAAAGTGAAATATTTTATGCAGAAATTGATTGGAAATATTTAGTATCTATTATTCAAGAAAAAAAAATAATTTATATTCCATTTTCAAAGTATCCTACCTCAAGAAGAGATTTATCTTTATTAGTAGATAAAACAATTTCATTCGAAAAAATTAATCAATTAATTAAAAAAAAAGAAAATCATTTTATTAAAAAAATTAAAATATATGATTTATATGAAGGAAAAAATTTACCAAAATCAAAAAAATCTTATACAGCAAGTTTCTTTTTTGAAAGTCAAAAAGAAACACTAACTGATAAAATTATTAATAATTCAATGAAAAAAATTGAATTATTTTTGAAACAAAAATTAAAAGCTGAAATAAGAAGAAAACAAAATCACGTAGAATAAAATAATTTTTTCAAAATTTTTTTAAATCCAGTTTTTTTTTCTAAAATTTTCGGTATTTCTTTTATGTGAATTCTTTTTTGTTTCATATTATCTCTATTTCTCATAGTTACTGTATCTGTTTTGATAGTATCGTAATCTACAGTAAAACAAAATGGAGTTCCTATTGCATCTTGTCTTCTATATAACTTTCCAATAGATTCTTTTTCGTCATAAACTAATCTATGATGAATTTTTATATCATGAAATATTTTTTTTGCTATTTCTGGTAATCCGTTTTTTTTAACTAATGGAAATATAGCGGCTTTAATTGGAGATAAACAATAGGGAAGTTTTAATACTATACGTTTTTTTCCATTTTTTAATTCTTCTTCTTTTAAAGAAGAAGAAAATATAGCTAAAAAAAGACGATCTAATCCTAAAGAAGTTTCTATAACATAAGGAATATAATTTTTTTCCAACTCAAAAATTCTAAATTTTTTCTTAGAAAAAAATTCATGATTTTTTAAATCAAAATCTCTACGAGAATGAATTCCTTCTATTTCTTGAAATCCAAAAGGAAAATGAAATTCTATATCTGACCCAAAACTTGCGTAATGAGCTAAATGATCATGATCGCATAATCGATAATATTTTTTATTTACTAAATTTAAATCTAAATGCCATTTTAATCGGCTTTTTTTCCAATAGTTATACCATTTTATTTCCTCTTTTGGAAGAATAAAAAACTGCATTTCCATTTGTTCAAATTCCCGCATTCTAAATATAAATTTTCTTGCAATAATTTCATTTCTAAATGATTTTCCTATTTGTGCAATTCCAAATGGAATTTTCATTCTATTAGATTTTACAATATTATGAAAATTTGAAAATATGCCTTGAGCTGTTTCAGGACGAAGAAATAAATCTTTTTCTATAATTTTGAACATCATATTGAAATTTCTAATTTCTGTCCAATTTTTTGTTTTAAAAATGGGATCACAAATACACAATTCATCAATCAAAACTTTTATATCTAGTAAATTTTTTTTCTTTAAAGATTGAGATAAACGAGATAATATTTCTTCTTTTTTTTTTGGATCATTTAAAAAATTTTTTTCTACATATTTTTGAATCAAAATTTCAGGACGATATCTTTTTTTGGAATCTTTATGATCAATCAATAATTCATTAAATTTATCAATATGACCGGATGCCCGCCAAATATCAGAATGCATAAGAATAGAAGAATCTATTCCTACTATATTTTCATGAAGTTGAGTCATAGACTTCCACCAAAATTCTTTGATATTGTTTTTTAATTCTACTCCATGTGGTCCATAATCATAAATTGCATTTAATCCTCCATAAATTTCACTAGAAGGAAAAATGAAACCATAAACTTTTGCATGAGAAATTAAAAATTCAAAAAAATAATTACATTTTTTCATATCTCTACATATATAAATATTTTTCTAAATCTAATGCAGCCATACATCCTGTTCCCGCAGAAGTAATAGCTTGACGATAAATAGGATCTTGCACATCACCTGCAGCAAATACACCAGGTTTACTGGTTATAGTTCTTCCTTTTTGTACAATAACATACCCTTTTTCATCTAAATCTAATTCATTTCTAAAAATTTCTGTATTAGGAATATGACCGATAGCAATAAATAAACCACTAATTAAAACAATTTTATTAGTTTTTGTTTTATGATTAAAAATATTAATTCCTTCCAAAAAGTTATCTCCAATAATTTCAGTAATTTTAGAACAAAATAATGTATCAATATTATTTTTTTTTAAAAAAATTTTTTGCAAAATTTTAGATGCTTTTAAGTGATCTTTTCTAACTATTAAATAAACTTTTTTACAAAATTTTGATAAAAAGATTGCTTCTTCTAAAGCGGTGTCACCCCCTCCTATCACTGCTACATTTTTTTCTTTATGAAAAAAACCATCGCAAGTAGCGCAAAAAGAAATTCCTAATCCTAGAAATTTTTTTTCTTTATGAATCCCCAAAAATTTTGGACGAGAACCTGTAGCTATAATCAAACCTTTACTTTCTATACATTTTTCTGTAGAAAAAAAAATACGATGATTTCCTCTTATTTTATTGGATAAAATTACATGATTCACAGAATGATTAATTATTTCTGTATTAAACCGTTTTGCTTGATCTTTACAATTTTTCATAAAATCGACTCCCTTAATTCCTTCTGAAAAACCCAGATAATTATCAACAACAGTTGTAGTGGTCAATTGTCCTCCTGGTTGAAATCCTGTAAAAAGAATAGGATTCATATCAGCTCTTGCTGCATATATAGCAGCAGAATAACCAGAAGGTCCAGATCCGATAATTACACAATCTTGTATTTTTTTTTTTAAAAACATAAAAATATTTATTTTTTCTAAAAAAAATGATTTAATACAAATATTTTATCATTTGATTAATAAATTATGCGTGATATAAATTTTTTTATAGATAAACATTTGCATTTAAAAAAAATAAAAAATAGAATTCATATATTTTGTGTAATCAGAAAAAAATTTTATCTTTTTACTCAAGAAGAGGTAATCCGTCAATATATAATTTTTTTATTAAAAAAGATAAAAAATTATAAAAATTCAAACATATGGGTTGAATATCCTTTTAAAATAAATAAATTAAATAAACGAATAGATATACTTGTTCAAGTTCAAAAGAAACCACATATTCTTATAGAATGCAAAACTCCAAAAATTTCTATTACACAAAAAACTTTTGATCAAATTTCTATATATAATAAAACTATTAAAGCTCCATTTTTAATGATAAGTAATGGAATAAAAAATTTTATTTTCCAAATTGATAAGAATAAAAAACAATTTTTTTTTTTAAGAAAGATTCCATAAATAAAATTTATGGATCAAATTTTATGATGATAAAGAATGCATATACTCAATAAGATCTAATAATTTTATAGAATAACCAACTTCATTGTCGTACCAAGACACAATTTTTAAAAAGTTGGAATTTAACATAATACTAGAATTAGCATCAAAAATAGAAATTCTTTTATCCCCTATAAAATCAGATGAAACAACAGGATCTTCTGTATATCCTAATATTCCTTTTAATGTAGTTTGAGAAGCCTGTTTCATTAGAAATTTAACTTTATTAAAATTTGTGCTAGTTTTTAAATTTACTGTAAAATCCAAAACAGAAACATCTGCAATAGGGACTCTAAAAGCCATTCCTGTTAGTTTTCCATTTAAACTAGGAATAATTTTACCTACTGCATTAGCCGCACCTGTTGATGATGGTATTATATTCCCTAATGAAGACCTACCTCCTCTCCAATCTCTAATAGAAACAGAATCAACAACTTTTTGAGTTGCAGTAGAAGCATGTATTGTTGTCATCAATCCTTCATATATTCCAAAATTATCATTTAATACTTTAACAATCGGAGAAAGACAATTAGTAGTGCAGGAAGCATTAGATACAATATTTTGATTTTTTCTCATGTTTTTATGATTTACTCCCATAACAAACATAGGAATATCATCTTTAGGAGGAGCTGATATGATTACTTTTTTAGCACCTGATTTTAAATGAGCATTAGCCAAATCTTTTGTTAAAAAAAGTCCAGTGGACTCTATAACATATTCCACATTCAAAATCCCCCAATTGAGTTTTTTAGGATCTTTTTCATTAGTAACTTTTATCCGTTTTTCATTCAATACGAGATAATTTGTATTTTCAATACGAATATTTCCTTTAAAAGAACCATGAACTGAATCATATTTTAACATGTAAGCCAAATATTCTATAGATACTAGATCATTTATAGATATTACTTGAATATTATTTCTATTTAAAGCAGATAATAAAACTATCTTTCCTATTCTTCCAATTCCATTAATTCCTATTTTTATAGACATAATTAAATAATTTTTTTGTTACAAAACTAATTTTTAACTTTTAAAAAAGTCATAAAAGTAGATGATGGGATTTCAATCTTTCCTATCTTACGCATTTTTTTCTTTCCTTTTTTTTGTTTTTCCAAAAGTTTTCTTTTTCTAGAAATATCCCCTCCATAACATTTATCCGTAACATTTTTTCTGAACGCTTTAATGGTTTCTCTTGCTATAATTCTTCCAGATACAGAAACTTGAATAGGAATACTAAATTGATGTTTTGGAATTAATATAGATAATTCTTTACATATTTTTTTTGCTAAAAAGAAAACTTTTGTTTTATGAACTAAAAGAGACAAAGGTTCTATTTTTTCGTGATTAATCCATACAGTAATTTTTTTTAAATCCGAACTTCTATAACCAATAAAATTATAATCAAAAGATGCATATCCATTAGAAACACTTTTTAATTTATCATAAAAATCAAATACAATTTCCGATAAAGGCATCTCATACATAATTTTTATTCTTCTAGAAACCATATAATCATGATTTTCAACCATAATTCCTCGTTTTTCAATACATAACGACATTATATTCCCTATGTAAATATCTTTAGTAAAAATAGAAACTAAAATATATGGTTCTTCTACCTTTTTTAATTTTTCCATTTCCGGAAAATCCGAGGGATTATTAATTAAAACCTTTTGATTATTTTTCATATAAACTATATAAGAAACATTAGGGATAGTGAGTATTACAGAAATATCATATTCACGTTCTAAACGGTCTTTTACAATTTCCATATGAAGAAAACCTAAAAATCCACAATGGAAACCAAAACCTAATGCTGGAGAAGATTCAGGTTTAAAAGAAAGAGAAGCATCATTTAATTTTAATTTTTCTATAGAAGAACGTAATTCTTCATATCTATCAGAATCAACTGGATAAATACTAGCGAAAACCATAGGTTTAAATTCTTTAAATTTTTGTATTGCTTTTTTAGCTGGTATTTGATTATCTGTTATAGTGTCTCCTACTCTTACTTCGTTTGCATTTTTTATCCCAGAGACGATATATCCAACATCTCCTGTATTAATTTGATTTTTAGAAATACGTTTTAATTTCAAAATTCCTATCTCATAAGCAGAATAAACTTTTCCTGTAGACATAAATCGTAATTTTTGTCCTTTTCGTATAAAACCATTTTTTATTCTAATAAATATTTCAATCCCTCTAAATGGATTATATAAAGAATCAAAAATAATAGCTTGTAAAGGTGCTTTTGGATCTCCTTTTGGAGAAGGAATACGTGTTATTATTTGATTTAAAACACGATTAATTCCTAATCCATTTTTTGCACTAACAGGAATAATATCTTCTATTTTACATCCCACTAATTCCATAATTTCTTTCATTACGTCTTCAGAAATAGAATCAAATAAATCAATTTTGTTTAAAACTGGAATAATAATTAGGTTATTTTTTAATGCTAAAGAAAGATTAGATATTGTTTGTGCTTGTATACTTTTCGTACAATCAACAACAAGTATAGCTCCTTCACAAGCAGCAATAGAACGAGATACTTCATATGAGAAATCAACATGTCCAGGTGTATCTATAAGATTTAAAGTATATATTTTATTATTGTATTTATATTCCATCTGAACAGCATGACTTTTGATAGTTATTCCACGTTCTTTCTCTAAATCCATATCATCCAATAACTGATCCCCTTTTTTTTCTGAAATTGTTTTTGTAATTTCTAATAAACGATCAGCTAATGTACTTTTTCCATGATCTATATGCGCGATAATACAAAAATTTCGAATATCATGAATCATGATTAATTGAGTTTAAAAATAACCTTGAAGGGAATCGAACCCATACCATAGGAATCGGAGTCCTATATTCTATCCTTTTAAACTACAAGGTTAACTTACATTCTATATTTTTATTATTGTTAATTGAA
This sequence comes from Blattabacterium cuenoti STAT, assembly GCF_003573915.1. Classification (GTDB taxonomy): domain Bacteria; phylum Bacteroidota; class Bacteroidia; order Flavobacteriales; family Blattabacteriaceae; genus Blattabacterium; species Blattabacterium cuenoti_A. The sequence continues at coordinate 610,850 of NZ_AP014608.1, forward strand.
TATATTCATCGTTTTCTGGAGCCCATTTATTACAAATGAAAATATGATTTGTATACCTACATCTAATCTTGAAAATAAATCATTTATTTCTTCATTTTCCCAGTTTTTTAATACATAAGAATCTTTTTTTTGATAAAAATGATTTTTTTTAATTCCAAAACGAAGACGTGCATAATGAGTTGTTCCTATTTCTTTTTCTATATTTTTTAATCCATTATGACCCCCACTTCCTCCTTTTCCTTTTAAACGAAAATTACCAAAATTTAAATAAAAATCATCAGATATTATCAGTATATTTTTTAATATAATTTTTTTTTTCATCATCCAATATTTAACAGCTTCTCCACTACGATTCATATAAGTATAGGGTTTTAAAAAAAAAAGTAATCTATCATGATAGATAAATTGAGAAATAAAACCTAATTTTTTTTTACAAAAAGAAAAACAATACTTTTTTGAGATTTGATCTAAAACCATAAAACCCAAATTATGTCTAGTATTTTTGTATAAATCTCCTGGATTTCCTAATCCAATTATCAAATATTTTTCCATCTAATAATCTAAATAATTCTTTTTCTTTTTTTTTAATGAAGAATATCATATACAGTTTTTCCTATATTATCAGGAGATTTAACTACATGTATTCCATTTTCTTCCATTATTTTTATTTTTTCTTGCGCTGTTTCTATTTTTTTTTCTATAATTGCTCCAGCATGTCCCATTGTTCTTCCTTTTGGGGCTGTTTGTCCAGCTATAAAGGCTATTACTGGTTTTTTACTTTTCAATCCTTTTATCCATTTAGCTGCCTCAATTTCTAATTGTCCTCCTATTTCTCCAATCATAACAATACATTCTGTTTCTGAATCATGTAAAAATAATTTCATGATTTCTTTTATATTCATTCCAACAATAGAATCTCCTCCTATACCAACAGCAGTGGAAATTCCATAACCCAATTTCACAATTTGATCTGCTGCTTCATAAGTTAGAGTTCCTGATCTAGAAATTATTCCTATATTTCCTTTTTTTTTAAAAACTGAATTAGGCATTATTCCTACTTTAGCTTCTTCCGGTGTAATAATTCCAGGACAATTTGGCCCTATTAAACGAGACTTTCTTTTTTTTAAAAAATGTTTTACTCGAATCATATCTGATACAGGGATTCCTTCTGTAATACAGACAATAATTTGTATATTCATATAAACAGATTCTAAAATAGCATCAGACGCAAAAGCAGAAGGAACAAAAATTATACTCACATTCCCTCCTGTTTGAGTGGTTGCATCTTCAATCGTGTTAAAAATAGGAATCCCTAAATATTTTTTTCCACCTTTTCCTGGTGTTATTCCTCCTACTATAGTAGTTCCATATTTTATCATTTGTTCGGTATGAAATAAGCCTTCCTTTCCAGTTAATCCCTGTACAAGAAGTTTAATGTTTCTATCTATTAAAATACTCATAATTATTATTCTTAAATGTCAGATAATTTTGAATTTTAAATAATATAAGATCTATTTTTTTTTTGTATTTATTTTGAATAATTCTCCTATTCTGATAAAAATAAGGAACTAATAATTTTGTTTTTTTTTAAATTTTTATTACTATGTATTAATAATTTTCCTTATTTTCTTACAGAAGCTTCTTCCTGAAGTTCCTGAAGCTATTAATAATTTCGAATAAGAGTTTTTAAAATAAAAAAATTTTTTATTTTTCATTTTTTACATGAAAAAAATAGAAATTTTACCCTTTTTTAAAGGTTATATATTATGTTTTTTATTAATATTTTTTTCATATGTATCTGATCATGAGTAATATTATTCATAAAATAAAAAATATCTTTTTTTATAAAAACTAAGATTCTATCTTAATATTTTTTTAATTTATCTTTTGTTTGATGAAATTTTTTTTCATAAAATATGATCTATTACTAAATTTTTTAGTAGTTATTGTTCTAATAAAGACATATCTCTTTTCTTGTTTTATATGAAAAAAAACCAATAATTTTGAATATATCTTCTTTCTATTGTTATTTTTATATGCATAAAAAGAACAATCTTTTCTAATATTTAGAAAATTTGAAATTTAAAATTTCATAATTTTTCATAGTTTTTAACTATTTTTGCTACGACTTCTGCTTCTACTACAAGTTTGTTATTCACATAACCTTTTCCTTTCATATGAACAATTCCTCTTTTCATAGATTCTAACAAGTAAACTTGAAAAATAATTATATCTCCAGGAACTATTTTTTGTTTAAATTTTACTTTGTCTATTTTTAAAAAATAGGTAGAATATAATTCGGGATGACTTAATTTGTTTAATACTAATATTCCTCCAACTTGTGCAATGGCTTCTATTTGTAATACTCCGGGCATAATTGGTTCTCTAGGAAAATGTCCTATGAAAAAAGATTCATTCATAGTTACATTTTTGATACCTACAATACTATTTTCTGTTAAATCTATAATTTTATCTACTAAGAGAAATGGAGGTTTATGAGGCAATATTTTCATAATGCTTTTTATATCCAAAATAGGTTTCTTTTTTAAATCAAATTTAGGAATATCATGTTTTTTCAATGTTTGAATTTTATTCATTAACTCCTTTAAAAATTGCATAATATAATTGGATTATAAAAAAATAGATTAACCTTTTAATTTAGTATTCATTAAAGTTAAAAATCCAATAATTTTAAAAAAATAAAAACTTTATGTAATTTCTGTTCATATATTGTTTTTTTTAGTTATATCATGAGTTTTTCAAAACGTATAATTTTATTTTTCACAGGAGTTACTATTGGAATTTTGATATTACTTTTCTTTTCCTATCAAAAAAGATTACTGAATATAAAAAAGAAAAAAATAGTAAAAAAAAAAGATGAAAAATATTTTTCCAATATTCAAAAAACAAATAATATATATAATAAATAAAAATTTATGAAAAGAACTTATCAACCTTCAAATAGAAAAAAAGTTAATGTTCATGGATTTATGAAAAGAATGAAGACAAAGACAGGTAGAATCATTATATCTAGAAGAAGAAAAAAAGGAAGAAAAAGACTTGCAGTTTCTAATTTCAAAAAATAAGCCGATTAAAAAATTTTAAAATTTTCTATATCCCCAATTTTAGGAAAACTTTCTCCTTTTTCTCCATAAAATTTTTTGCCTCTAACAATAGATTCTTCATAAGCGAAAAAATGGGATAAGTCACCTATATCTACTATTTTAGTAAAAATAGAAATATTTTTTTTCATAATATCCAATTTTTCGAAATTCATCAGTCCTATGTCTACAAAAAATTTATTTTTATTTTTACGTATTTGTACTTTTCTATATATCTTATCTAATAAGATATTTTTATTTTCTGGAATATCAAAATAAGATTTGTAATTTTTTTCAAGATTCTTTCCTTGAAAAGAAATAAAATAAATTCCCGAAAGAACAGATAATACGCTATATTTTCTAATAATTTTTTTTTTAAGATCTTTTGGATAATTTCCTGATTCAATTAGAACACAAGGATAACCTAGTTTTTGTAAACGATCTCCAGTTGCAGTAGGATATAATTCATCAGAAAATCTTCCTATTGATCCAATATTAGGTAAAATTTTATGAATTTCTTTTGCGATAAAATTTATAACCCCCATAGATTTTTTTCTACTTATAGAATAAGCATTTTTATCCATAGATATAGAAGGAGATAAGAAAGATAAAATAGCAGGGTTAAAACTTTTATGTCCAACATTATAAATACTTCTTTGATCATGTAAATTAAATAAAATATGAGGTTTATCTTTTTCTATTTCCTGAAATAGTATTTGTATCTCTGGAGATTGTAAACAAATAGCATCTCTATTTAAGTCTATATTTATAGCGTTTCTTCTCTGAAAAATTTCAGATCCGTCGGGGTTTAACATAGGAATAAATGAAAGAGTTAAATTTTTTTTTAAAAATTGAACTAAATCACAATTTTTTTTTAATAAAAAAAAATGAAAAAGATCAAACATAGATTTAGTTCCAGTTGTTTCATTTCCATGCATTTGAGACCAAATAAATATTTTATTTTTTCCTATTCCCCATTTAATTTTGAAAATTTTTCTTTTTTCTATAGATAATCCTATAGGAATAATAGAACATATATTTTTATACTTATTCATAACTTTTAATAAGTCAGAATACTTAAAAATTTTTGAGTCTCCAATTCTACTATCTTTAAAAAATTCATAGTTCTGAAATAAAGATAAAATATCGAAAAACAACATATAAAAACTTTAATTTTGAAAATTTTATTATTTATAATAATGAATAAAGAAAATTGTTATTATCTTTCAAAAAGATAAAATTAAAATAAACTTTTATTAAATTAAAAGTCTTTTATAATCTATAAATGAAAAAAATATAGTTATAAAAAAAAAAAAAAATGAATCGAAAAAATAAAACGAATTTTTAATATTTATTATGAAAAATTATTTTAAAATAAATTATATCGAATCAATTTTATTAATATTAGGATTTATTGCTTTAAATTTTTTCAATATAATTTTTAGAAAATTATTAATTTCTATTAATCTACCTGAAAGCATGATATTTTCAATATCATATACTCTTCCTTTTATTTTTTTATTTTTTTTCATATCTCATCAAGCCCAAAAAAAAAATCTAATTATAGATTTATCCACAAGATTATCTTCATGGTATATTTATTTGATTCTTTTTTGTATGATGTTTTGTATGATCATTATCAACGAATACATTTCTTCATTAGTTCCAAGAGATGGGCCAATATTAGGAAATATGTATAAAGAAATTGAAGAATTTTTAAAAGAAGAAATAAAAAATCCAATTCCTTTTTTTTCTACTACAATATTGTTAGCACCTATATGTGAAGAAGTTCTTTTTAGAGGAATTATTTTGAATGGAATGTTAAAAAATAATATACATCCTATTAAAGCTATTTTATTTTCTTCATTTTTATTTGGATTAACTCATATGAATCCATGGCAATTAGTAGGTGGAATAATCATTGGAAGTTTTATAGGATTTATTTATTTTATAACCTCTTCTATCATAGATTGTATATTATTACATGTTTTTAATAACGCTTTTGCTATATTCACCATGTTTTTCTTTATAAAAGATGAGGATCCTATTTTTTCGAAAAGAGAGATAAATATTGAATTTATATTAATAATAGCCCTTATTATAATAATTAGTGGTAGTATTTTTCTTTTTAAAAAAAAAAAGAAAGAATAAAAAAAATTAACTGTTGAATATACAAATTATAAAAATTATTAAAACAATTTTTCATAATGAAAAAACCTTCATTAACTATTTTAGGATGTCATTCTTCCATACCTAAAAAAAATTTCCATCCTACAGCTCAAATATTAGAAATAAAAGGATTTTCCTTTCTTATTGACTGTGGTGAAGGAACACAAGTTCAATTAAAAAAAGCAAAAATTAAATTTAATAAAATTATACATATATTTATATCTCATTTACATGGAGATCATTTTTTTGGATTGATTGGATTATTATCAACTTTTCATCTATTAGGTAGAGAAAAATCGATTAATATTTATGCTCCAAAAGGATTAAAAGAAATTATAGATGTCCACTTTAAATGGTCTTATACTAAACTTAAATATTGTGTAAATTATATAGAATTATCATCCAAAAAATTGGAAAAAATCATAGATAATGAAAAAATAGAAGTTTTTTCTATTCCAATGAAACATAGAATTTATACAAATGGATTTCTTTTTAAAGAAAAACCTAGTAAAAGAAAATTAAACATAGAAGAAATTCAAAAAATTCCCGATATTAAAATATTAGACTATAAAAATTTAAAATTAGGAAAAGATTTTAAAACTAATAATGGAAAAATCATTTCTAATTTGAAATTAACATTTGATCCACCAAAGATATTATCTTATGCTTTTTGTTCAGATACTTCCTTTTACTTGCCTATCATTGAACACATAAAATATGTAGATTTATTATATCATGAATCCACTTTTTTAAAAATAGAAGAAAAAAGAGCTATTAATACAGGACATTCTACAGCTAATCAAGCGGCATATATAGCTAAAGAAGCTAAAGTAAAAAAATTATTATTAGGACATTATTCAAATCGATTTCCTAACCTTAAAGAATTTGAAAAAGAAGCAAAAAAAATATTTCCAAATGTAGAAATATCTGAACCATTAAAAACATATTATTTAGAATAAAAAATCATATTATTAATTCTTTTTAAAGAATAAAAAGATATGATAGATCCTATTATTAAAATAATACATATAACCGTACAAGAATCTATTATTGTAATTTTAATAGGAAAAGGGATTTTTTTTTCAATCCTAAATATTTTATATTTTTCTTGTATTAGAGAGAAAATATAAGAAAAAATAAAACCACTTAAACAACCAAAAGTGGTAATCATTAATCCTATATAAAAAAATATCATCTTAATTTTCCTTATAGAAAGCCCCATATTCCATAATGTAAAAAGTTCTTTAATTTTATCTAATTGTAAAATATAAATAGCACTAAATAAATTAAATCCAGTAATTAGTGTTACTAAAATGAATAAAAAATATATAAATATTTTTTCTGTATTCAGAACTTTAGAGATAACCTCCTCTCTTTCTATACGTGTTATTATATTAAATTTCTTTCCCAATTTCTTCATTAAAAAATGTTTAAAATTATGCATATTAACGTTTTCATGAATTTTTATTTCTAATGTATGAAAAACTTTTTTTTTTATTATGTTGTTTTGAAACTCATGTAAATCACAAAATAAATATTTTCCATCTATTTTAGGACTAAAATGAAAAAATCCTTTTATAGAAATTTTTTTTTTTCTGAGAAATGGAATCAAAGTATTTTTCTTTAAATCAAAAAAAAATATTTGTAATGGCATATTTATTACATGATAGAATAAAATCATAGAAGACGATCCTATATATATGTTTATAGAATCAAATTTTTTACTTCTTAAATTTATTTTTTTAAAATTTTTCATTACTTTTTCATATTCTATATCTACTCCTTTTAAAAGCATAAAGTATTCATGATTTTTATAGTGAAAAAAAATTTTTTTTTCTATGGTCTTAGAAACAGCTATAATTTCTGGTATAGATTTTATTCTTTTTATTATAATATCATCAATAAAAAAATTGGTTCCATTTGAATAAGAAATTGTAATATCTGGATAATGAATTTGATAAAATTTTTTATTTAAATTTTCTAATCCTGAAACAATAAATAAAATAGTAGATAAAGAAAATGTAGATACTCCAATAGATAAAATTGATAAAAAAACAATAATATTAACAAGGTTAGTCTTTTTTTTATAAAAAAAATAACGTATCGATATATAAAAAGAAGGTGTCAAAAAACATTAATTTTTATTATATAATCAAAAAAAAATTCAATTTTGGTATTTTTTTCACACGATACCTAAGTCTATGAGAAAGTAATTTTCTATAAAATTTAGATTTAGAACGGATAATTTTCAATATTTCTTTATCCAAAAAAGGATAAATACTAATATATACTTTTATTAAATTCATATCAGGAGTAATATATATTTTAATCAGAGTAACTAAAAATTTTTGATTCTTTTGACCATAAAAGATTTCTCTATTAAGAATTTCTGCAATTTCCACAAAAAATATTGAAGATAATTTTTGATTTTTAATTAAACTCATCTCTTTCATTATTTAATCAATTAAATTAAAAATAGATTTCTGTTTTTGTTTGAAAAACAAAATATGTTATGAAAGAAAAAATTTACAAAAAATTTGTAATAGGAAGAATAATGTTGTAAACTTGTACAAGTTCCATATTTTTGGTCCCATAGCTCAGTTGGTTAGAGCACCTGACTCATAATCAGGGAGTCGCTGGTTCAAATCCAGCTGGGACCATTTTACTTATTTACTTAGTTGTAACCGGGGCGGGATTCGAACCCACAACTCACAGTTTAGGAAACTGTTGTTCTATCCTAATTGAACTACCCAGTCTTAGTATCTATAATAGAAATAATTGATTTATTTTTTCTTCCTTTTTTAAAGGAAACATATCCATTTTTAATGGCATATAAAGTATGATCTCTTCCTATTCCCACGTTTTTTCCTGGAAAAAATTTTGTTCCTCTTTGACGAACTATAATATTACCAGAATTCACATATTGATTTCCATATATTTTAATCCCCAATCTTCTTCCTATTGAATCTCTTCCATTTCTAGAACTACCAGAACCTTTTTTATGAGCCATATTATTTTATTTTTTATTATTATTATAATAAAAAAGAAATTATTTTTATTTTTGAAAATAAAGGTCTAAATCCATTTTTAACCTTATACCCTTTTCTTCTTTTTTTCTTAAAAATAATAATTTTTTTTCCTTTTACATGTTGTAAAATTTCTATCTTAACTTTAATTTTTTCTAAAAAAGGATTTCCTAAAAAAAGATTTCCTTCTTTAGAAAACAAAAAAACTTGATCTAATAATATTTTTTCTCCTATTTTTGCAGAAATATGAGGAACATAAATATATGTATTTTCAATAATTTTAAATTGTTTATCTTTTATATTAACAATAGCATATGTCATAAAATAATTTTATTGCTTTAATAATATTTTTTTTGTTTTTAAAATACTTTCAGATAAATAATCTATTTCTTTAAAAGTATTATATATAGAGAAACTAATACGAATCATTCCTGAAACTTTAAAGAAATTCATAAGAGGTTGTGCACACAAATGCCCCGTTCTAACCGCAATTCCTAAACGATCTAAAATACTTCCTACATCAAAACAATGTAACTTATATAAATTAAAGGAGATAATGCCGGATTTTTTAGAAAAATCTATATTATCTCCATATAATTGGATTCCATCTATTGAACTTAAACATTTGACAGCATATATTAAAAGTTTTTTTTTGTAAGATTGAATATTTGATATACCTATTTCTTTTACAAAATCTATAGCAGATCCCCATACAATAATTCCTTCTATGTTTGGGGTCCCTGCTTCAAATTTAAACGGTAAATCTGAATAAGTTGTTTTATCAAAACTTACATTTTTAATCATTTCTCCTCCAAATTGATAAGGATATAATTTTTCTAATATTTTCTTTTTTCCATACAACATACCAATACCTGTTGGTCCATACATTTTGTGAGCAGAAAAAACATAAAAATCTACATTTAATTCTTGTACATCTAAATTTAGATTAGAAGGAGCTTGGGCCCCATCAATTAAAACTAAAGCTCCATATTCATGTGCTTTTTTAATAATATTTTTAATAGGATTAATTATTCCTAAAACATTAGATATATGACAAATTGATACTATTTTTGTTTTTTCTGAAATGAAAAGTTCAAAATCTTTTAGTTTTAAAAAACCATTTTCATGAATGGATATTATTTTTAAAATAGCACCTCTTTTTTTACAAAGTACTTGCCATGGTACAATATTTGAGTGATGTTCAATACAAGAAATAATAATTTCGTCTCCTTTTTTTATAAAAGAATCTATACTAGAAGCAACTAAATTAATTGATTCTGTAGTTCCTTTTGTAAATATAATTTCCGAAGAATATTTAGCGTGAATAAAATTTTTAATTTTTTCTCTAACATTTTCTACATATAGAGTAGCTTTATGACTAAGATAATGCAAACCTCTATGAATATTAGAATTCATAGTAGAGTAATAATTTTGAGTTGCTTGAATTACTTTTAAAGGTTTTTGGGTAGTAGCCGCATTATCCATATAAATTAAAGGATTAGAATATATTTTTTCTTTTAAAATAGGAAATTGATTTCTTATTTTTTGGATTTCTTTTTCTGAAAACATATATTATAGATGTTTATCTAGTCTTTTTTTCATTTTATTATATATCAATTTTTTCAATTCAAAAACACGAATAGGAATCAATATTTCTTCTAAAAAAGAGAATAATAATAACATTTTAGCTTTTTTTTTAGGAATTCCTCTTGATTGTAGATAAAATAATTCAGGTTCTTGTATATTTCCTATAGTACAACCATGTGAACATTTTACAGATTCAGAATAAATTTCTAGTTGGGGATTAGCGTTTATATGTGCCTCATCAGAAAGAAGAATATTATGGTTTTTTTGAAAAGCATTTATTTTTTTTATAAATTCATTAATAATTATTTTTCCATTAAAGATTCCTCTAGATTTTTCACATAAAATATTTTTATATAATTGAAAACTATAAGCATTTGAACATAAATGATTTATCAAGGTATGATGATCTACAAATTGTTTTCCTGATAAAAGAGAAATTCCATATAGATAAGAATATGTTTTTTCTCCATTAGAATAAAGTTTTAAATTATTTTTTATGAAATTTCCTTTAAAAGAAAAGGTATAAACGGTACATTTGCTATTTTTTTTTTGTTTAAAAAATGTATTATCTATTACATAAGTTTCATCCAAATTATCTTGCACCTTATAATAGTCAATCATACTATGATTCATAGTATAAACTTCGCTTACAGAATTTATGAAAGCCAAATGTTTTTTTAAAGATTTGTAATGTTCTATAATTTTAACATAAGAATGTTCTCCTACTATAATTAAATTCCTATTATTCAACATGGTTTTGGAATCCATTCCTGTAGAAATATGCAATATTTCTATAGGAGATTCTAAAATAAGATTATCAGGAATATAAACATACGCTCCATCCTTTAACAAAAGAGTATTTAAAGTATAAAAGGCATCGTATTGATATGATAATTTTCCATAATAATTTTGAATTTCATTATCTTTTAGTGATAATAAATTTGATAAATTTATATTTTTTACATGTTTCGTGTAAGAAAAATGAGGATAATATTTTCCATCTATAAAAATTAAAATTAAAGATTTTTCTTTTTTTAAAAAAGTTAATTTTTTAATTTTTTTATGTTCTATATTTCCTATTTTTACATTTTCAGAAAAAAGATTGTAATCTTGGTTAATAATTGAATCTATATCTATATTTTTCCATTCCTCATTATTTATAAAAGAAGGAAAACCTTTTTTATGAAAAAAATTAAAATGTTTTTGTTTCAAAGAAGACATATAAGAGTCTTTTTTTTCAGAATAAAATTTATTAATCAATAAAGTTATTTTTTCTTTTAACTGCATTTAATTAATTATAAAAAAGTTAAACAAGACAATTATTTTTTATATTGTATTTTATTTTTGATTATCCAATCATATCCTTTTTCTTCTAATTTCTCAGCTAATTTTTTATCTCCTGACTGAATAATTTTTCCTTTATATAAGATATGTATAATATAGTCTGAAAGAATATAATCTAATAATCTTTTGTAATGAGTGATAATTAAAACAGAATTGTTTTTTTTTCTAAAAAAATTAATTCCTTTAGCAACTATACGTAATGCATCTATATCTAAACCTGAATCTAATTCATCTAAAACAGATAATAAAGGATCTAACATCATCATTTGAAATATTTCATTTCGTTTTTTTTCTCCTCCAGAAAAACCATCGTTCAAAGAACGATAAAAAAAACTTTTTTCAATATTTAATAAAGAAGATTTCTCTTTTATTTTTTCTAAAAAATCTTTAGAAGACATTTTTTTTATATTTCGTGCTTCACGAATAGAATTAACCGCTGTTTTAATAAAATTAATAATGGAGACTCCTGGAATTTCTATTGGATATTGAAAAGAAATAAAAATACCTAGGTATGCCCGTTCTTCTGGAGAAAGATTTTTTAAATTTTGATTTAAAAAATCAATATTTCCTTTATCGATTTTATATTCTTTTTTACCTGCTATTATAGAAGCAAGAGTGCTTTTTCCAGAACCATTAGGTCCCATGATAACATGACTTTCTCCTATATTTATTTTTAAATTAATTCCTCTAAGAACCTTCTTGTTTTCTATAGAAGCATGTAAATTTTCTATATTTAACATAATCTTTATTATTATCCAACAGATCCTTCTAAAGAAACTTCTAAAAGTTTTTTAGCTTCTATTGCAAATTCCATAGGAAGTTTTTTCAAAATTTCATTACTAAAACCATGAACAATTAAAGAAATTGCTTTTTCTGTATTGATTCCTCTTTGATTACAGTAAAAAATTTGGTTTTCTCCAATTTTTGAAGTTGTAGCTTCATGTTCAACTTTAGAAGTTGAATTGTATACATGAATATATGGAAACGTATGAGCACCACATTCATCTCCAATTAATAAAGAATCACATTGAGAAAAATTACGAGAATGAGCCGCTTGAGAAGTAATTTTTACTAATCCTCTATAATTATTTTGAGCTTTTCCAGCAGATACTCCTTTCGATAAAATAACACTTTTAGTATGTTTTCCTATGTGAATCATTTTAGTTCCTGTATCTGCTTGTTGAAAATCTTTAGTTAAAGCTAAGGAATAAAAATTTCCCATGGAAAAGTCTCCTTTTAAAATACAAGACGGATATTTCCAGGTTATTGAAGAACCTGTTTCCACTTGTATCCAGGATATTTTTGCTCTTTTTTCACATAATCCGCGTTTTGTGACAAAATTGAAAACACCTCCTTCTCCTTTTTTATTTCCGGGAAACCAGTTTTGAACGGTAGAATATTTAACTTCAGCATTTTCCAATGCTATAATCTCTACTACAGCCGCATGTAATTGATTTTCTTTTCTTTGTGGAGCCGTACAACCTTCTAAATAACTCACATAGGAATCCTTATCTGCAATAATTAAAGTTCTTTCAAACTGACCGGTTTTATTTTCGTTAATACGAAAATAAGTGGATAATTCCATAGGACAACGGATTCCTTTTGGAATATAACAAAAAGAACCGTCTGAAAATACAGCTGAATTTAGAGCTGCATAAAAATTATCTTTTTTCGAAACAACTGAACCTAAATATTTTTTTATAAAATTTGGATATTTTTTTAAAGCTTCGTTAATAGAACAAAATATAATACCTTTATCTTCTAATTTCTTTTGAAATGTAGTAGTTAAAGAAACGGAATCTAATACTATATCTGTTGCTACATCTGAAGAATTTTTTTTTTCCTCTATAGGAACCCCTAATTTATTAAACGTATTTATTAACTCTGGATCTATTTTTTCATAATGATTAAAATCTATCTTATTTTTTGGAGCAGAATAATAACTAATTTCCTGAAAATTAGGAATTTGATATTTTATATTTGCCCATATTGGAGCTTTCATTTTTTTCCATATCTGATAGGATTCTAATCTCCAATCCAACATCCATGTAGGTTCCTTTTTTTTTTCTGTTATTTTTCGAATAACATCTTCATTTAATCCCGATGGGATTTTATCCGATTCTATTGGAGTATAGAATCCGTATTTATATTCAGATTTAGTAAAACTTTCTAGTATTTTATTATTTTTTTTCATGATGATGAAAAACTTTTTCCGCAACCACAAGTATGTTTTGCTTTCGGATTATTAAAATAAAACCCTTTTCCGCTTAGTCCATCTGAATATTCTAATGTCGTTCCTTCTAAATAAGGAATACTATTTTGATCTATCAATATTTTCATTTCTTTGTATTGAAAAATACTATCTCCCTCTTGTTTTTTTTGATCAAAAGTAAGTTCATAAGATAAACCTGAACATCCTCCAGTTTTTACTCCAAATCTAATAAACGAAACATGGTGAGAAAGTCCTTCTTTTTTCATAATAGAAATTAATTTATTTTTAGCTTCTTCTGATATAAAAACCATAATATTTACAAAATTTTAAGTTGATTATATGAGATAAATATAATCGTTTTATATGATTAATTAACCCATCCAAATAATTTTTGTTACTCCTTCTTTTATTCCCCATTTATTTGCCATTCCAGCATTGATTTCTAAAACATATTTTATAGTTGAAGAAAAATTTCGATATTCTATATCTTTCATCATTGGGTTAACATATTTATTTACAAAAACGACAGTGTTAAATTGATTAATATATACAATATCTAAAGATATCCGCATGTCTTTCATATCTATCTGCTTATATTCTTCTTGATCTTTCAAAAGAAATAACATTCCTCTATTTTCTTTTAGAAAAGACCTATATTTTAGTCCATTTTTTTTTTCTGTATCTAAATCTGCTAACTCTATATCTATTTTTTTTATAACATTGTTGTTGTTTTTTAAATATAGTTCTCCATCTTTAATAAATTCTATTTCTAGCAAATTACCGATATCTAAATACATGTTATCCATATCAGAATCTTGATATATTCTTTCGGAAGAATATATCAAAAAACAAACAAATAGAATGATTAAAGAAAAAAAAATATTAATCTTTTTTACCATGAAAAAAAATATTTTTTAATTCTTGATACATTAAGAAAAAAAAATCCTAACATAACAAAAGGAATACTAAGCCATTGTCCTGTATTTATAGATAAAAAATTTATAAATTCTGCTCCTTGAGGTTCTTTAAAAAATTCAAGTAAAAAACGTATAGACCAAAGAAAAATAAAAAAAATACCGGATAAAAATCCATCATAATATTTTTTTTCTCTTTTTTTATAAAAATAAAAAAGGGATAAGAAAATTGATAGATAAGCAATAGATTCATAGATTTGTGCAGGATGTCTAGGTACTATTTTCCCATATTCCGTATCCATTTTCATAAATTTTACTGCCCAAGGCAATTTTTCATTACATGGTTTCCCTACTATTTCAGAATTAAAAAAATTTCCTATCCTAATAAAAACAGCAGATATTGATATAGGAATACACAATCTATCACATAACCAAATAAAAGATTTTTTTTTAAGGATTTTTTTACTATAAAATAGATTAGATAAAATAATACCTATGGTAGCTCCATGACTAGATAAACCTCTATAACCAGTAAATTCATAACCTTTTATAAATCCTAAAAAGAAATTTTGATTATTTTTTTTTATAGGTAAAAAAACTTCGATCCAATGGTCTGAAAAATATGAAAAATCATAGAATAAAATATGACCTAATCTTGCGCCTATAAAGGTTCCAAGAAAAGTAAAAATGAATAAAGGATCTAAATATTTTTCATGTATATTATCTTTTTTATAAATATACTTCATTATATACCATCCTAATAAAAAAGAAATTAAAAACATTATACTATAAATATGAATAAAAAAACCTTTCCACAAAGGAATTTTTTGAATAGGATTCCAACTAATATATTCTAATGTTTTCATGTTCAATTATTATTCATTCAGTGAATTTTTTAGGACCATAAACCGATGGGCCCCAAGGATTACATTTAATGATCCTTATTGTACCTCTAAAGATAGCTTTAAAAAATTGATATCTTTTTAATGACAAAATCATGTAGTTTGAACAAGTTGGAATATATCTACAATTATTACCGATCCATGGAGATATTCCTATTTGATAAATTTTTATAATTTTTATGAAAAAAAATTTTATAATTTTCATTTATTTTATTGATTTTTAATAAAATTTAAAGAAGAACCAGCTTTAAACCATTGAATTTGTTTTTCACTATAAGAATGATGAGTTATAATTTTTTCTTTATATCCATTTTTATGAACTAGTTCAATTTCTATATTTTTATTACTAGAACATATTTTTTTTATGTAAAAATGAAATACATCTTCTTCTTGAATTTTATAATAATCGTCAGGATTAAAAAAAGTTAAAGCCAAAATCCCTTGTTTTTTCAAATTAATTTCATGTATTCTGGAAAAAGATTTGACAAGGACTACACAAACTCCTAAAAAACGAGGTTCCATGGCAGCATGTTCTCTTGAAGAGCCTTCTCCGTAATTGTCCTCTCCTACAATTAAAGTAGATATATTTTTTGACTGATAAAATTTGGAAACATCATAAACAGTTCCATAATTACCTGTTACAATATTTTTTATTTTATTTTTTTCATGATTAAAAGCATTTATAGCCCCCATTAATAAATTTTTAGAAATCATCTCAAGATGTCCTCTGTATTTTAACCAGGGGCCCGCCATTGAAATATGGTCTGTAGTACATTTTCCTTTAGTTTTAATTAAAAGTCTAATATTGAGAAAATTATTACCATTCCATGGTAAAAATGGAGATAAAACTTGTAGCCTTTTAGAATTTTTATTTATGATCACAGATATATTTTTTCTGTTTTCTTTATTTGAAAAATTTTCATATCCTAATTCTTCTAAATTAAAATTCCTTGTAGGAATTTCCATTGATTTAGGTTCTTCAAATTTTACATATTCATTCAATTCATTTTTCAAACTATCTCTCTTAGGATCAAAAGTTAAATCTCCAGAAAAAATTAAAGCAGTAACAATTTCTGGAGAAGCTATAAACGCATGTGTTTTTGGATTTCCATCGTTACGAGATGAAAAATTTCTATTAAAAGAATGAATGATTGTATTCTTTTCGTTTTTTTTATTTTCTTTCCTTATCCATTGTCCAATACAAGGACCACAAGCATTAGAAAAAATTTTAGCTCCAATTTCTTTAAAAAGAGATAAATATCCACTTTCTTTCATGAGAGAATAAACTTTATTGGATCCAGGTGATACCGTATATTCTGAATGGATTTTCAATTTTTTGTTTTTTGCCTGTTGAATGATTGATATTGTTTTTGAAAAATCTTCATAAGAAGAATTTGTACATGAACCAATTAATCCTACCTCAATTTTTTTTTTCCAATTATTTTTAGCCGCTTCTTCTTTCATTTTAGAAATAGGAATTGCTTTATCTGGAGTAAAAGGTCCATTGATATGGGGTTCTAAAAGATTTAAATCTATTTTTATTACTTGATCATAGTAATTATATGGATTTTTATAAACTTCTGGATCTGCTTTTAAAAAATATTTTATTTTTTCAGCCATCATAGATATTTGATTTCTTCCATTTTTATTCAAAAAGTCATTCATTTTATCATCGTAAGGGAATAAAGAAGACGTAGCACCTATTTCTGCTCCCATATTACATATCGTTGCTTTTCCAACACAAGAAATACTATTAATTCCTTCTCCAAAATATTCAATAATATGATTTTTAGCACCCGAAACTCCAATCATACCAGATAATTTTAATATTACATCTTTAGGAGAAGTCCATCCATTAATTTTTCCAACTAAATTTATTCCAAGTATTTTAGGAAAATTCAATTCTAAAATTGATCCAGACATAACTTCAGCTGCATCAGCACCCCCAACTCCTATCGCTAGCATACCTAATCCTCCTGCATTAGGGGTATGAGAATCAGTTCCTATAATCAAACCTCCAGGAAATGCATAATTTTCTAAAATAATCTGATGAATAATCCCTGATCCGGGATTCCAAAAATCTATTCCATATTTATGAGATGCTGATCTCAAAAAATTATAGATTTCTTCATTTTTTTCTATAGCGTTTTTTAAATCTAAATCTACTCCATATTGAGCCGATATGAGATGATCACAATGAATAGAAGTCGGAATAGCCGTTTTATTTTTTTTAGTTTGCATAAATTGAAGTAATGTCATTTGAGCAGTTGCATCTTGCATTGCAATACGATCAGGTAACAAATCTATATAACATTCATTCTCCAATTTTTTATTTTCTCTAAAAGGATTTTCTCTCTTATTTATTTTATTTTCTAAATGGGAATATAAAATTTTTTCCGAATAAGTCATAGGGTGATCTATTACATTTCGTATTTTTTCAATTTTATATAAAAAATTTTTATAAAAATTTCGAATTATATCAAAATCAAAAATCATAAAATAATTTTTTTAGAAAAAAATATACATAACTATATAACAATTAATCATGTTTCGTTTAAAAAAATACTGATTTTTTTGTAAAAATCCATGGGATTATCTATATGGATCCAATGATTGGATTTTTTTACAATCCAAATTTTGGATTTTGGGAATAATGTTCTTGTATAATTATAATCTTTATCAAGAATGAAATTTGAATATTCTCCTCGTAAGAATAATGTAGGTCCATAATATGAACCATTTTTTATTTCTTCATAAATTAGAGAATCATAATTTTTTTCAATATTCAATAATGAAAAATGAAAACATAATTTTCCATTTTTTTGTTTTTTAGTGCATTTATAAGAAAAAAATGACCTAATTTTTAGATCAGAAATCCATTTTTTTAAAAAAAAATCAAGATCTTTTTTAGTATTAATAATATTAAAATTCACTTTTTTCAAAATATGGATTAATTTTTTTTGATTATTAATCCGACCTTTAGGACTTATGTCCACAATTATGATTTTTTTTGGGATTTTAGGATACTTTATAGAAAACCTCATGACAGCTCTTCCTCCCATAGAATGCCCTAATAATATAGGATGATTTAATTTATGATAATAAATATACTCTAATATATCTTTTGATATAAGATCATAATTCATTTTTTCGGAAAAAAAACTTTTTCCATGGTTTCTTATATCTAATAAATGAACTTGATAGTTATTTTCAAATTTTCTAGCAAATGAAACCCAATTTTCTCCATTTCCAAATAATCCATGAAAAACCAAAATAGAAGAACCAGATCCGTAAATATTAGAATGTAATATCATTTTTTTACTTTTACTTTTTTTTTATTAAAAGTCTTTTTAAATAACTTTGAATTGTATTTTCTAATCCCATATATATGGATTCTTTAATTAAAGCATGTCCAACTGATACTTCTAATATATAGGGTATTTTTTCAATTAAAAAAGAAATATTATCTAAATTTAAATCATGACCAGCGTTAATTGACATATGATGATTCAAAATTAATTTTGCTGTATCAACATACGGATCAATACAATCCATTTTTTTATTATTATATCCTATGGAAAAAGGTCCAGTATATAATTCTATTCTATCTGTTCCTGTTTTAGCTGCATGTGAAACTAATTCTGGTTTTGGATCTAAAAAAATAGAAGTTCGAATTCCATGAGCTTTTAATTTTTTAATTTTATCAGTTAAAAAATCTTGATATAAAAAAGTATTCCATCCAGAACTTGATGTTATTGCATTTTCAGAATCAGGAACTAAAGTTACTTGTGATGGTTTTACATCTAATACTAATTTCATAAATTTTTCAGTGGGATTTCCTTCAACATTTAATTCCGTTGTAATTACAGAACTTATATCATATACGTCTTTATATGTTATATGTCTTTCATCAGGACGTGGATGTATAGTAATTCCATGACATCCAAATTTTTGAGCATCTATTGCAACCTGAACAACATTGGGAATCCCACTTCCTCTTGAATTTCTTAGTATAGCTATCTTATTTAGATTTACACTTAATTTTACCATTTTTATTTTTTAAATTCCTTTTTTAATAACTTGTGTTACTTCTAAATCAAATTCTTTAGCTACTGTTAATAAATGATCAAAAACATTAGCTTGTATCTGTTCGTATTTAATAGATTCTGAAGTATTTGTAAAACAATATAATTCAACTGGTAATCCATAAGGAGTTGTTTCTAAATATCTAATCATCAAAGTTTCTGATTTTGATATTTTTGGATGTTTTGATAAAAACGTTAATGCATATTGACGAAAAAGCCCAATATTTGTTAATCTATTTCCATTAATTTTGATATAAGTATCAATATTTTCATTTTTATTGAGAAGATCTATTTCTTTTTGTTTTTTTTGTATATAATTTTTTATTAAATAAATATGTTGATATTTTTTTAATTTATATGAATTACAAAAATGAAAAGATTGTATATTAAATAAAATAGATCTTTTAATTCTACGTATATTTTTCTGACGCATAAATTCAAAATTTATAACAGCTGTGGAAATCAAATCATAAGTAGGAACACTAGTAATAGTTTTATCAAAGTTTTCTATTTTTGCAGAAATTAAATTAATTTCAATAACTGTACCTTCTATACTGTATTTAGGAATTTTAATCCAATCACCCGATTTTATCATTTTTGTAGAAGCCATTTGTACCCCTGAAACAAATCCAAGTATAGTATCTCTAAATACTAATATAACAAAAGCGGTTATAGCTCCTAAACTTGTTAAAATAGTAATTAGATCATTCTTTGTGAGAATTGCAATAATAACCAAAATACAAAATATAATGGATATAATTTTTAATAATTGTGAAAAAGAGCGAACTGCTATTGTTTGATGATTATTTTCACTTGTAGCTATTCTCATAATAGAATTTACTACCCGGATTAAAAATTGTAAAACAATTAAAACAAACAATATATCAAATACTTTTTCTAAATAAATGATAATTGTATGATAATCGTTAAAAAATGAATTAATGAATATTAATCCAATAGATAATGGAAAAAAATGCGCTAAACTATCAAAAACTTTATTTTCATATAAAATATTGTCCCAAATAAAATGAGTAGAATTAACTATTCTCCTGACTATAAAACGAACTCCTTTATTAAAAATAAATTCTAAAATTATTAGAATAATAATAAAAAACAATATTTTACCGATTATAATAAGAGTTATCGTCCCCCATTTTTTTAAATTAAAATTATATAATACAACAATATCAAAGATTTTTTGAATTTGAAAAATAATTTTTCCTATTTTTCCGACAATAATTTGATCATACATAAGATAAAATTCCTTCTTGCTAACTATTATAAAAAAAATTGAATAAATAACTGTATTTTATTTTCAATAAATTACTAGATTTTTATTTTAGGTTTTGTAGATTGAATAATATAATAGATATTGAGTTTTTATATCTAAGAAAGATAAAATTTTGACTAAATTTTTTAAAATTTTAAATTT